>NZ_JASJOJ010000003.1:0-177520 GCF_038519165.1 Photobacterium sp. SP02 | reverse complement strand
CGGTCACTGCGCCATGCTGACCCATCCGGCCTTTGCAGAATTTACCCATACCTACGGCCGTTTAGGCTTTGGCCTTGTCGGCGCTGACCGGCAGGTACAGATGCAGCATATTGGCCTGAGGCGCTGTCGGATTGGGCGTTAACAGCGGGTAATCTTTCAATATGCGGTAGAGCTGCTGAGTACGCTCGAATAAGGCCGGCATCAGCGCCAGGCGCTGATCAAACTGCATAGCCGCGGAAACCGCATACGGTGTGCGACGATATACGTTACCGCCCTGGCGTTGCATCCAGAGGCGAGCCTTTTCAATGAATTTTCTATCGCCCAGCAGCATAGAACCGCCTAATCCGCCAATGCCTTTGTATAAAGAGACATAGGCTGAATCGAAACCTTCAGCAATCTCGCTGTACTCACGGCCATACCAGGCTTTGGCTTCCCACAATCTGGCACCGTCCATGTGCAGATGAATACCCTGCTCGCGACAATGGGCTTTGATAGCGTTTAAATCATCCCATTCAGGCAGCTGACCGCCAATTTCGCGCATTGGAAGTTCATACAGCACGGCAGCAATATCGTCCGGCCATTCCTGCAGATCGGCCAAAGACCAGGTTTGATAAGGGTTGCCGACAGGCAGAATGGTAAAACGTTGCTGCAGCAGGTAGCCTTGCGCTTCATGCAGGTAAATATGACTGGAGGGATGCATGGCCACAATAGGGTTTTTGCGTGCGATACAGGCCAGTTGCAGTGCGGTAGGTTGGGTCATTGTACCCGAGATAACGAACAGGCCGGCTTCGTAGCCCAGAAGATCGGCGACTTTGGTTTCAAACTGCTGCAGATCATCGCCCTGACCGTAAATATCATGTTTGATCTGATTGTCCTGGCACCAGTCTGCCATTTGCCGGAAGATGTCGGCCGGAGACATTTCACGGTTGCCGGGGACAGACAGAGTGCATTGAGAGCGTAATTCCGTGCTCATAATAATCCTTGAAATAAGCCACTTAATTTTAATTTGTCGCCAGGAGTTTATGGCGGCTTATTCCAGTGCGCAACAGATCTCATTGACAGTTATGATAGCGATCCGCTCTGGGAGTCTTATTAGCCTGTTTAATATTCAAAACGGGAAAATTCGCTTTCAATCGATGCATACAACTCAGATATCCAGGCCGGGGAGGTGTCGGGTACAGGGCGGATCGGGTTTTTCCGTGGATCATGCGGGGCAATCACCACTTCGACATTGTCTTTGCCGATTTTCCCCACCAGGGTAAACAATTCTTCCACCGCGCTGTCGCCGATAGCAAGACAACCAATGGAGTCGGCTTTGCCATGAATGAAAATATTGGAACCCGGTGATTGCCGGCCTTCGAGCGCGGCGTATTTGAGATCGAAGTTGTTGGGATAGTTAAGCTTCATCGACAAGTGGAAACGACTGTTCGGGTTGAGGCCGATGATTTTGTAGATGCCTTCGGGCACCTGCCGGTCGCCTTCCTTGAGCTTTGGTCCTGCTTTACCGCTGGCTGCCGTGACAGGGTAACTATAGACGAAATGGCGCCGACCCTGCTGATCAAACGCCCATAGCTCCAGGGCTTTTTCTTCTTTCAGGCCAAGCAGCGCAATTTTCTCCGGCGGATAGCTCACATTGGCCTGGCGAAATCTGTATTTCAGCCGCATTTCAGACAAGTGGCCGTAAGTCGCTAATACGTCATCAACGGTTCGCTTTCCCAGCGAAGAGGGCGCGACAGAGGTTGAAACGGACTGTCCATGAGCATGTGTGGTCATCAGTAAATACACAGCGGTAAACAGGGCTGAAAATTGAATAGTGCGCATAATTCCCCAACGTCACATCTAGTCCATTAAACGAAAAATGTTGATTACATTATCAGCAGTAAGCTGTCAGTGTGTCAGATCACAGCGGCTGGAAAGTAAAATCCTCAATAACGCCATCGATGTCTGCATTCAGCACGTAATCAAGGTGCATGTTCCCTTTTTGCTGATAGAAGCTGATTCGGTAACCTTTATCGCCGTGGTTATTATCCACACGGTAATTGCTGGTCACTCGGGTACTGATCGCATCGCCCCGGACAATGCCGTTTACAGCCGGAGAGGTGGCAACGATGTACGTTAGCTGATTTTCTTCTAAGCTATTGAATTTTATATAAGCGTAAGTTTTCTTTTTTATCAGTTGGCCATTTTCCAGAACGTTGCCGTTGCTCTCTGAAAAATAGTAGCCATTCAGGTTAACTGTAGACTCAAACCCGATCTCAGGATCTGGCTGGCCCATAGACGCACAGCCTGATAACGATGAGAGAAGAATGATAGATAGTGCCTTTTTCATACTCACCTTGATTCTTATAATGATGAAAAGGGGCCAGAAACCCCCAACCAATGACAGTATTTAATGGCGTCAGAACGCTGTGCGTCATTAACTGGTTATTGCAAAATGGCAGGTAAGCAGAAGGTTTAAGCGAGGAATCGGTATAAGCGCACTCTTGGCAGGCAATAAGTGGCAGGCAACAAACGGCAGGAACAGCGAGCAGGTGACTGTCAGCTGTATGGGTCGGCCACTATACAAAGCAGCGAATATTGCCCCCAGTGCTTCTTAGCCTGCTCAGGCTAAAGCAGCATATCTTTCGCACAGTAGATGCTGCTGATGCCGGGTGCGCTGTAGCAACTCAGTTTGTCTTGTAATATGGCTGAAGGTAATGCGAATCCGGTTCGACCGTTTACCTTAATGGTGGTTTTGTTCGCGTTGATGTGATGGGAGATCTCAGAACCGTTGCTGAGTGTCCAATAGGTATCAAAATCGCTGGTATTGGCACAGACCGAAATGGAGCAACTGACCGGGGTTGTTTCTCCGCGCTCGAACACAATGCACTGCGCTTGCATTTCACCACAGCCAGCGTTCGCCGTTGCCGATACCATTAAGCCACACATCAGAGTGAGGGATAAACAGGTAAAGCCTTTCATAATCCACCTTACTTCGCTTCGTATTAGTCTGTTCTTGGGGCGTGTTACTAAGGCGACCAAAGTGACGAGAGGATGCAGGTTTTTTCGGCTGGCGCTGATTTGCGCCTAATCCGGGTGCTGAAGACAGGTGCTTTATACGCCTGTCTTCAGAAGCGGTGTTGACAGAAAAATGATCGCAGCTGCGAGAAATTACCGCTGGAAATTGCGATGCTCTACATCGCAGCGGATGACAGATTGATCGTCGATTAACCCGGCTAAGTGCTTGCGGCTTTCCAGGTAATGCGGTGTCAGTTTGTGCGCTGCAAGTGCGTCTTCACTGGTGTAGATTTCATACAGGTAGAAGCAGTGGTCGTTGTCCTGGGCTGACAGCACATCGAACACCAGGCAGCCTTCTTCATTCTCTACCGAAGCCCTGGCGTTTTCCTTCATGATCGAGAGATACTGGTCTCGACATCCTGCTTTGACTGAATTTTTCACAACAATACAAAACATAAAGCGCACTTCCTTTTTGTCGGTTTGAGGAACAACTCGTTCTTCGTTTGAATATTCGGCCTCATATTGTATACAATGAATTAAATTATTGCACACGGAGTGGCTGAATATGGCTGAGAGACCAAAACCTTTGAACGGATTACGACATTTAGCACTAGCGGTATATCCCTTTGAGGAGTGTATCCGCTTCTATACCGAGATACTGGGTATGGAAGTGCTCAGAAAAGCGAGCGATAACCTGATTTACCTCAGCTGCGGTAACGACAATTTGTCGCTGAGCCGGGCGTATGAACCGCAGGAGAATCACAATCAGTCACTTGATCATTTCGGGTTCATAGTAGACAGCAAAGAAGAATTGCAAGCCTGGTTTGTGTTTCTCAAAGCCAAAGGCGTGCCGTTATTGGATACACCGCATGATCACAGTGATGGCGCGCGCAGTTTTCATTGCACCGATCCGGCCGGCAATGTCGTTCAGCCGATTTATCATCCTGCCATTTCAGGCCAGCGCCTGCGCTAGTAAGGCGCTTTCCCCGACGCAATCGGTGTGATCGCGTCGGGGACAGATGATTATTTTTGATTCAGTAAATAATCTAATATTTCAACAATTTGTGCTGGATCTGTCGCCCAGGCATTGGCGCTGGCATCCACTTCTTTGAGCGGATGGACAATGTCTTCGCTGTGCAGTGTGATATAGGGTTTATCCAGTGCAGCACAGTATCCGGCATCAAATGCGGCATTCCACTGCTTGTATTTATCACCGAAACGGATGACAGCCACGTCGCATTGTTTGATTAGTTTCTGTATCCGAATGGCATTGACCTTGGCCGATTTATGGTCGCGCCAGAAGCTGTTAGATTCAGCCCCTAACCCATCACCTGCAGCGTCACTGCTGTCGTGATCCGTGACGGCTGAAGTAAACACAATATTGAGATCTTTCGCCTCACAGCCTTTAATGATTTGTTCCCGCCAGTCGGTGTGGATTTCACCAGAAAGATAGACATTCCAGGTCATTGCTTACCCCTTTTCCTTTATTGCATGTCTCTGTCATCAATGTGCGCGCAATTTGTGTACATGATGTAGAGATGGATTCATGGTTATTTAAGTATCTTATTGTACACAAATTGATGTTTGTTGCACACCAATAGGAGGACAATTCAGAAGTAGCTTGGGTAAGCGCGCAGGGGAGTGTCTGGGGAGCGGGTGATGAACAGGCAATTGCTTTGGTTGCTGATCCGTTCAAAGCCGAGTTTTTGATAAAATGCGGTGTCGATGTCGCTGTGAAGAAAAACCGTTGTTGTCGTTGTGCCGGAGAAAAGATGACGGACAATGCCGAGAATCAGCTGACTGGCATAGCCTTGCCGGCGATGAGCCGGTGAAGTTGCTATCGAGCCTATGCCTGTTTGCCCGTCTTCCAGACCAAACTGATGACGGTACAGAATCAGAGAAGCGACAGGCACATCAGCTTCTAGCAGCACGTACCATTGGCCAGCGGCGTATTTCCGGCTGCGTTTGCAGGCGGCCAGATACTCAACCTGGGGCATTTCACCGCCCCAGGCGTCGTAGCCCATCATATACACTGAGTTCATCTCGGACTCAGTGGCTGGTCTGATTTGCATCTGTTTTCTTTTTGTTAATTGCCGGTCTGGTAATTGCTGATCACCGAAAGCAGAATTCCGCCCAGCGACTCAGGCCAGCGGTGACCGAACCAAAATAATCACCGGCCACGATCGGCACACCGGGCAGGCGTTGCTCGATAAGCTGGCGTAGCATGGGGGAGCGGGCACTGCCGCCTGTCATAAAGATAACGTCCGGTGCGCATTCCGCCTGAGATAAAGCTTCATTGATCAGACTGCTGATCTTCTCCGCGTTGCTGTTGACCGCCTCTGCCAGTTCATGACTGGTACAGCTGATCGGCAGTGTTTCCTGTCCGATGCGGATCTCAGTGCTGGCACTGGCCGAATCGGATAACGCGATTTTCAGCAGTTCGGCTTCACGCACCAGCTGATGACCTAAGGTATGGTGATAGACCTGCAGCAGCCTTTGCAGCAAAGCAGGTTCAGCGGAGTCCCGCACGAGCTGTTGCAGTACGGCTAAGTTCGCGCTGGCGTAAAAATCACTTTGTGCGGCCACATTGTTGATCGCCACCGGGTTCCAGAATTGGCTGATCGGCGCTGCCAGTCCGCGCTGGTTGGTGCTGTGCTTGCCAAACAAAGGCATGATACGCTCGAAGGCGAGGGCGATATCCAGATCGTTTCCGCCAACGCGGCTGCCACTGTGGGCCAGCAATCCTTCAGTTCTGTCTTCTTTATTTAACCAGCCCGGTCCCATTTGCAGCACGGAGCAATCGGTGGTACCGCCACCAATATCGACCACAAGGACGGTTTTGTCTTCTTGCAACTGGCTCTCGTATTCCAGACCGGCAGCCACAGGTTCAAACTGAAATTCTATCGCTTTGAAGCCGGCGCGCGTTGCCGCCCGGCGCAGAATACTCTCGGCCTGCTGGTTGGCCTTACTTCCGCCTGTACCCTGAAAGTTGACAGGGCGCCCGATAACAGCATGGGTGATACTCTCACCGCACTGGCTTTCACTGCGGTGTTTGATGTTTGCCATCATGGCGCAGACCAGATCTTCAAACAGGCTCAGTTGGATGTCATGTAAACCGGAAGCGCCAAGGAAGGACTTTGGTGATTTGACGTAATACACTTCATCAGGATCATTGAGGTAGGTGTCCAGCGCCTGCTGACCAAACTGTAAGGCCTGCGCATCCACGATGATGTCATCGTCTTTGTTGGCAGAGATCGAACGGCGCAGTAATTGCTCTCCAATCTTATCAGCGGGTTTGATGTCATAGTGACGAAATAGCGCCTCGCTGACGGCCTCGCGGCTTGGTGCCGCCAGTGTTGAAGGAATGAAAAAGCTCTCGCCTTCAAGGGGAAGCAACCTTGGCTGACCATTCTCCATAACAGCAACAGCGCAGTTGGCTGTGCCGTAGTCGAAACCTATGTACATACTTCCTCCTGACAACTAAAAAGCCGACCAGTGTACGAAAATTTCGGCCTAAGACAAGAAAAGGAAGCGCAGAGCGCGAGAATTGCATTGCGTCTCGCAGAACTGCTTCTAGCGATAAAGCTTACGGAAGAATTTTGACGTGAGCGTGTAGTCGTAACGGAGCTGGATCAGCGAATAAATTAAGGTAGAACCGGCCACTGTTCCCCAGGGGTAGAAGAAAAAGAGGATGCAGCCAAACAACATAGTGGCTTTTTCAGCCCAGGGATGGCGGATCAAGAGTCCGTATCCGGCAGTGAGGTGAAGCACTATCATTAACACAGCCAGCAGCACCATAGAGAAATTGTTGGTTTCAATGTTCATGATGCCGTCGATGGCGGCCTGAAAACCTGAAACAATGCCCCATATCAGCCAGATAATCGCATAAAGGGCATGAAAACCTATCGCCAGCCTGAATTTGAGTGAGTATTTTGATCGCAGAGTATCGTGAGACTGCGATTGTTCGCCCTCAGTACATTTTTTACACATTTCTACCGGAGTACCGTCAGGTTTATCCAGCGTTCGAACACCGCATTGTACGCAGTACATTATTTACGCACCACTTGCCTGTTTATCGCATCGCATTTTATCGCCATAGCTGTAGTTACAAATTTACAGATGCAAAGCTTCATGAGTTAACAACATTTCCCAACAAATATAATTTCATATAATGCCGTGTTCTTTAACATTTGAATGTCAGTTTTTCGCTTTTATGGTGTTTGAAATGATGAAAATGCTGTGGGAGTCTCATTTTGATGAATTAAATGTACTGTTACATAAGATTATGAAATTTAAGGCTTATGTAAATTAGTGTTGCCTGAATTTAGGTGGCAACTGCCGGCAGTATACTTTCTGGCTTTTTTCCGTACGTGATGGCATCGCATGATACTGCTTATATTTTGTCAAAGAATGCATCGAAAAGAAGCATCGAATAGGTTGATGCATCTATTTCTCTGCGGATCTTATTCAGGCCACTTTTTTTTCAAATCCACTAATTCTGACAGGCAACGATTAAAGGCCTCGACAAGAACCGGGTCGAAGTGGGTGCCGCTATGTTTACAGATATAGTCAGAAGCATCTTCAATGCTCCAGGCCGGCTTGTAAGGGCGTTTGCTTGTCAGGGCATCAAATACATCGGCAATGGCTGTTATACGCGCTTCAATGGGAATAGCCTCTGCCTGTAAACCGTAAGGGTAGCCTGTGCCGTCCCATTTTTCATGATGATAGACGGCGATGTTTTTGGCCATCTGCATTAGCTCGGAGGGGTCATTTCCCAAAATTTCTGCCCCTATCAGGGTATGGCGCTGCATGACTTGCCACTCTTCACCAGACAGTGCCCCTTTCTTTTGCAGAATATGATCCGGGATACCAATTTTGCCGATATCATGCATGGGGGCTGCATGGAGCAGGGTTTCCGACCACGCCGGGCTGTAACCTGCAGCTCTTGCAATCGTGTGGGCATAATGACTCATACGGATTACGTGATGACCCGTTTCGTTATCTTTATATTCAGTTGCTCTGCTCAGTTTCTGAACCACGGAAAGTCTTGTTGATTTCAGCTCGTCCATTTTGACCAGCGACAGCTGATTTTTCACACGGGCCCGGACAACGGGCGGGCTGACGGGTTTGGTGATGAAATCGACGGCGCCTAATTCAAAACCTTGTGTTTCATCTTTAGTGTCTGACAGCGCGGTCACGAAGATCACCGGAATGTGTTTGGTGTCTGGTGCGGCAGAAAGCTGTTCAATAACTTCATAGCCGGACAGACCTGGCATCATAATATCCAGCAGGATCAGATCGGGTTTTTCTGTGTTAGCCAGTGCAATGGCGCGGCTGCCGTCCCGGGCGAATAGCAGGCGGTAATCCGATGCCAGAATGTTTTTCAGCACTTGCAAATTGGCAGGTTCATCATCCACTACCAGAAGGGTTTTACGTTCATCCATGTTATGCCTCCACAGTCTGCTGGCTGACGAGATAATTATTCAGCAGCGTGGCTGCCCGGTCCAATTCAAAATCGCTCATGGCCGATTCCACATCCATTGCCAGTTCTGCAGGGAGCTGGGATTTAACCGCTGAAAAAGCGCAATCCGGCATTTCACCCTGTTCCAGTTGCTGAATGATTTTGCTTATATCGTCATGGTTTAGGGCTGCCGCTGTTTGATGCTCAGGCTCTGCAGAGAAATCCTCTACTGAAGTGAGCAGCAGCGTAATGGCATTAAACATTTCGCGGTATTGAGTAAACAGCGGAACGGTATTTTCGTCACGCTGTAATGCTTGTTCCAGTTTTTTCATGCAGTGATGGATACCCGGCATGCACAGGTTGCCAGTCACGCCTTTCAGGCGGTGTACATGTGACAGGGCTTTTGTCTGGCTGCCACTGAGCAGACGAGCCAGAAAATCCGGGTGGTGCTGTGGCTGACTGATGAATTTCTGTATGGCGGCGAGTTGTGATTGTTCATTGCCCCAGAGCAGGCGTCCTTTTTCCAGATCGATCAGGGTATCCTGATTGTCGTCTTGTTTCTCAGGGTGAACCGGGGCCTGGGTGATAATCCCTTTCAGGTAAGCAATTTCGGCTTTCAGCGCATAGATATCGATCGGCTTGACGGCAAATCCATTCATGCCGGCGGCGAGTGCGTTACGCCTGTCTTTTTCAAGTACGCTTGCCGTTAAAGCAATAATAGGAACTTCTTTTAATTGCTGTTCTTTTTCGTAAGCCCGGATGGCTTTACTGGCTTCCAGGCCATTCAGTTCAGGCATCTGAACATCCATGAGAACGATGTCAATGTGCCTGGACTTATATTGCTCTATGGCTTCTGTCCCGGTTCTGGCCGTGATTAACTGATGATTATCTCTTTTTAATAATCCGGACATCAGCTCCAGATTTTGCTCGACATCGTCTGCCACCAGTATGGTCATCGGTGGTATGTGCACATTGTCTGTTGTGTTGTCATCAATCTGAGTGGACTGGCCTGCCGGTAATGGCAGATCGACACGGAAGGTGGAGCCCTGACCGGGCTGGCTGTAGACGGCGACTTTACCGTCCATCAGTTCAACCAGCTGTTTGGCTATGGTCGTCCCCAGACCTGTGCCGCCAAAACGGCGCGACATAGTGCTGTCTGCCTGCGAGAAAGGGGCGAAGATGCTCTCCAGTCTGTCTGGCGCAATGCCAATCCCCGTGTCCTCAACCAGAATGGTGATGCCTTTGGTGCGGCTGGAACTAATGTCCAGTCTGACATAACCCCGCTCGGTGAACTTTACCGCGTTACTCAGTAAGTTCAGGATAATTTGCTGAACGCGGAGCGGATCACCCTGGAAATATTCACTGAGCTGCGACTCATAGCGCATTGTCAGTTCTATGCCTTTTTTGTTGGCTAACAGAGATTGGGTGGCGATCAATTGCTCACAGATTTGGCGAAGAGAGAAATGACGGGATTCAAGCTGTGTGGTCCCGCTTTCCAGCTTGGCAGAATCCAGTACATCGTTAAGCAGGTTGAGCAGAGTTTTTGCAGAGTGCCGGATAATGCCCAGATGTCTTTGCTGTTCGGTGCTCATCTTACCGTCCAGCATGAGTTCGGAAAAACCGATAATGGCATTCATTGGCGTTCGCAATTCATGACTCATGTTGGCCAGAAAGGTACTTTTTGCCTGAGCCGCGATTTCTGCTTCTTCTTTGGAACGGCGCAGATCGGCTTCCATTTGTTTCTGCTTGCTGATGTCTGTGATCACACCGACAAAGGTGCTGACGCCATTGAGTCTGGATTCGCCGATAGATAAACGGATCGGCTTCATCAGGCCATTTTTGTGCAATGCCGTGACTTCTCTGCCAATGCCGATAATGCGCGCTGTCCCGGTTTTGCGGTAATTTTCCAGGTAGGAATCGTGCGCGCTTTGATAGGGTTCTGGCATCAGCATGCTGATGTTCCTGCCAATGACTTCACTCTCGTGATAACCAAAAATACGTTCTGCAGAGGCATTAAATGACAAGATGATACCGCGGTGAGACATTTTAATAATACCGTCGACGGCGGTATCTATGGTGGCTTTCAGCTCAGCAGCGGTTTCTTCACTGTGCTGCAGTAAAGAGCGGTAGCGGGTCAGGGCGTTGACAGCCGCAATGATCAGGCTCAGGGATACGGTGACAATGGAAATGGTAATAGCCAGTAAGTAATGACGCTGGCTGCCAGGGATAAATGCCGGATCGGGCTGGCCGACAAAACGGGTCGCTTCCATCGCGGTATAATGCATGCCTGCAATGGCCAGTCCCATGACAACACTGGCAATGAGCTGGATCTGATAACCAGGCATTGAGCGGTGTTTACGCAGATCAAAACTGATCCATAACGCCAGAGTGGCTAATGAGGCGGCGACAACTATGGAGAGTGCGAATAAGGCCGGGTCATATTTTAGCGCAGGACCCAGTACCATCGCCGCCATGCCTATGTAGTGCATTGAGCCAATACCCAGGCCGACGGTTATACCACACAGTATCAGTCGTGCATTACTGACAGCCCGTTTCGTCAGTAAATGGAGCGTTACCCAGGATGCAAGAAAACTGGGGATGGCGGAAAGCAGGGTAGTGCTGATGTCGTAGTTCACTGTGGTACACAGCTCGAACGCCAGCATACCAATGAAATGCATGGCCCATACACCCACCCCTAACGAAGCTGCGCCTGTCAGTATATGCAGGCGGCGCAGTAAGCGGCTACGGCTCTGTTTGGCCGACTCGGCTAAAGAAAGCGCCAGTAAAGAGGCACCCACAGAGATAAGCAAAGAGATGGCAATCAGTGAAAAGTTATATTCACCAGAGACCAGAAGGCTTGGGTCTGTGCCGTCGGAGATAAAAAAACGCGAAAAGAGATCTGCAATCATGATTCATCAAAGACCAGTTATCCGTCATCTGATGCGAGATAACCGGTTAGGTTAAAATAGTGTTGTATTTTTATGTCAATGGGCGCTCACATTATCCTGTCGGTCAGGAAGAGTAAACCATTGGGACGTTAGTAAGTGCTAATAATCAACACAATATCAATAAACAGTGATTACCTTATGAACTGACACTCTTATTACTGTTTAAGACAAATTTGTACAAGATTGAGGTTTTGTTTTGGCGTAAAGTGACTGTTTTCGTAGTGTGTATAGTAGTAAGGCAATGAAAGAAAGAGAAATATCAAAGGAAACATCTGCCGTTTTACTGACTGGCAAGGAGAAACGACGGCTGTTTAAACAAGGCGCACTCGCTGTGATGCCTTTATGTGTGGCCGTTATCCCCTGGGGGTTACTTGCCGGTTCCTTTGCTATTGATGCCGGGCTGGACGTGTTTCAGAGTGTGGCCATGTCAGCGATAGTGTTTGCCGGGGCGGCGCAACTGGTAGCGACCGGGTTACTGAAAGCCGGGGTCGGTATTGTGACCATCTTACTGACCACCTTTTTCATTACCTCAAGGCACTTGTTGTACAGCATCACGATGCGAAACGTGATCAGCCCGCTTCCGCTTCGCTGGCGGTTGGGTTTGGGTTTCCTTCTGACCGATGAGCTTTTTGCCTTGTGTGGCAACCAGTCCCCCCAGCGTTTCCAGCCCTGGTATGCACTGGGCGCCGGACTTTGGTTTTACATCAGCTGGAACATCGCCACATTAGCAGGCATTTTCGCGGGAAAATTTATCCCGAATCTGGACAGCCTGGGTTTGGATTTTGCCATCGCCGCCACTTTTATCGCTATCGTCGTACCCAGTATTCAGCGCTGGCCGGTGTTGATCACAGTACTGATTGCTTTGGTGATGTCGGTTTTAATGGCAGCTCTGGACATAGAAGGCGGGCTGATGATAGCCAGTTTAACCGCTATGTTAGGCGGATATATGTCTGAACGTTTGATGGGAAATACATTGATTCATGGTGAAGTAACAGAAAAACAGCAGGAAGAAAAATGATGTTCTGGCTAACTATATTGGCAATGACGCTGATTATTTTCGCAAGTCGCTATCTATTTTTAGAACCCCGATTGCCTATAAAACTGAACTATCAAACTCAGCGTTTTTTAAGTTATTCGAGCCCGGCTGTACTAACCGCAATTTGGGCGCCTATTGTTTTTTTGCCCGAGAAAAATACTGTTGATATCACGTATAGTAACCCATATTTAATTGGCGCCATTGTTGCGATTATAATCGCTTTGAAAACAAAGAATGTTTTATTAACGGCCGTGATAAGCATGGTGGTGTTTTTTTGCGTATCATTTTTTATAAAATGAGACTTTGTTGCTTATATTATTGATTTAAATAGTTTTCTCTTTTATGAGAAATTCGGATTTATAAACTTAAGTTATAGTTGGTTAATCAAGACTTAACGCTCTCATAGCTGCCCGATTTTATGGGTGGCTGACTTGTGCGTGGAAAAAAAGAAGAGGTTAACCATGGCTATGCAAGCATCAAAAGGCAGGCAGCCTGATAAAGTCAGTGCATATTTAAAACCGATGAAAATAATCGGAACATCCGTTCTGGTTATGTCAATGCTATTTTCATTTAACTCACAAGCTAAAAATGGCAATGAGAATGACTACGATTTACAACCTATAGAGGAATTAGGAAAAAGATTATTTTTTGAAAACATCTCAGATCCAAATCGAATGTCTTGTGCGACTTGCCACGCGCCAAATACGGGCGGTACGTACAATGTATCCGGTGTGAATTTACATCAGGTCGCAGTTACCGGGGCAAGGCCTCATTTAAGACCACAAGATTTAGAAGAGGGACAAGAAAAAACGACGGTGAAAAATGCCGGGGGTCTGAAGCCGCCGACCAATCAATATGTCAGTTTCCTGCATGACGGAGAAGCGAAAGGTCTGCAGAAACTCCAGCTTGCGGGCCAGGGAGCGTGCGGTTTTTTCCCCTGCGGTGGCGCATTCTGGAATGGGCGTGCTAATGGAGACATTGTCGAAAATACCAATTTGGTTTTTGATGTTAACGATGCCAGTTGGCAGAAAAAAGCACTTTACTCTAAATATCTTGGTTCCCTTGCTGATCAGGCCTTTGCCAGCCCATTTTTGAACCCTGTCGAGCAAAACCACAAGAGTAAAGAAGATGTGTGTAGCCAAGTGGAATCCACCAAATGGGGTAAAGAATTGTACTATTCAGCATGGGGCGTGAATTTATCTTGTCAGTCTGCAGATGAATCGGCCACGGCCTTTGCACGTTTTGCTGTTGCTCTGGCGGCATGGCAAATGTCTGAAGATAACAATCGCTTTAACTCAAAACGGGATATTGCTCTTGCAGAAGACGACAATCAACAATTCCCGTTAGCTGGATTCACCGATCTTGAAAACGAAGGGCATGACCTGTTTTATGGCCAGGCTGGGTGTGTTATTTGTCATAACAGCAATGGTGCCAATGGGACGCATCCTCTTGAGCGGTATACCGATGACAGCTATCACGCGATTGGCGTGCCAAGAAACTACGAGCTACCGGGTTCACCCTTACCGGATATCGGGTTACATCCCACACTGGTAAACTTAGGCTTAAATCCGAATGCTTCTTTACCATTCCCTCCATTCAGTATTCAGAATGCCTTTATTGGTGCTCACAAAACACCAACGCTGCGTAATGTTGATAAACGTCCGGGAAAAGGATTTACCAAAGCGTATGCCCACAATGGCTGGTTTAAGAGTCTGGAAAGTATTGTGCATTTCTACAATACCTCAGATGTTGACGGTCAGACCGCATTAGATTTTGGTGTGACTCGTTGCCCTGCGAGTATCGTGACTGAAAAAGAGGCGTTGGCGAATAATTGCTGGCCTGCACCTGAAGTGCCCGATGCACCGCTATTGACCATAGGTGGTGTAACAGGTGATCTGGGATTAACGGCTCATGAAGAAGCGGCGCTCGTTGCGTATCTGAAAACACTCACTGACACCACGACAGTGGAACCACCGAAACCCTATAAAAGCACCAGTAACCCGCCGAAAAAAGGCAAAAAATGAAACTATAAATAAAAACAAAAGCGAGATGATTATCTCGCTCTTTTCTTCTTTATTTTGTCTTACTTTCTTGGCCCCACTGGCACCATGATATGTTCATAGGGGGTGCCTTTCCACATCACATATGGCCCGCCGTTATTGGGATCGGTGGGAAGCGAATCGAGTAAGGTTTTGTCTGGTGTGATAATCATTAAATGTGGTCCTTCAACCACCCATTGATTATCTGCCGTTTTACCTTCCGCATAAGGGTCGATATTGCTTGCGCCGCCGTCACCCGCCAGCATGTAAGAAATACCTATGGCTTTGGTTTCAACGGGTTCTTTTTTCATCCAGGCTTGCGCCCATGCCATCCACGGACCATCCATGCACATAGGGGCTGTCCCTTCCAGTTGAGGAGGTGTTGGAAAGCATGTATAGGTACTGGAGCCTTTTTGTAAGACATTGTTATCCCAGTCCATTACGGTGACTTTATCTCTGAGTGTGGGGGGAGCTGCACTCAATGCATCATCCAGCATTGCTTGTTTGTCATCGGCATTGACGATAGCAGGGATCCCTGCTGTCACAAGCACTACCAGGGGCAGATATCTGGCAAATTTCATACCGTTATCCTTAGTCGAATGACGGTGCTGAGCAGGTAACGAGTAAAGTATAGTCTGCCGGAAGCAAGAACATTATTGTGAACCATATTGGGGTACAGAGTATGCGGCTTATTGGCGTGGTGTTTGTTCGCCATGTTTCATTCTGTGACGTGCGATTAGGTTGCGAATGTGATGCGGTGCCTGTGCTAATCAAGGCCAGTCAAGGCCAAACGGTATTGGCCTTGACTGGTGTTATTGTTCTGGATTGCCGTAGCGTTACAGCGGTCCTCCCTGATTGAACAAATCGCCTGAGTTTGCCCAGCATTGGCTGAAGGGTAAACCGGACGCTCCGACAGCCGGCAGGGTGATCAGAATGTCATCGGCGCGATTATCATTGTTGCTGTCCTGATCAAGATGGCCATTGGAAACCGTTAAGCTTGGGTGGTCGAACGGTGCTTGGGCACAACGTACCCGCTCATCGGTTAACGCTTTCAGGAAGGCCACTAAATCGGCTTGTTCCTGAGAGGTTAAGCCCAGCGGCCTGATGTCCGGATCCAGATTGGAAACATTATCACCAAAGCCAGAGTTATTGTTTGACTCGGAACCTCTGCGGTTGCCTCCCCGGTTGTAGAATTCGACAACCTGTTCAAGCGTCGCCGCACCGCCACTGTGGAAATACGGTGCTGTTAGCGCGATGTTCCGCAACCCGGGCGTTTTGAAGGCACCGTCAACAGCATCACGTTCCAGACCTGCGATTACCCTATCTCGTAGCGCATTGGTTTGCTGCGCGGAGTCGCAAGGAAGGTCACTGAGTACAGGAACCTCAAAGGTGCAGGGATCGACGTCAAACGGATCGGGCGCATTATTGCCGAGCAAAATATCAAAATACTGGCGGGTAAAAGACAGCGGGTTGCCCCAGGGGTCAACAGCACCGACACCGAGATCCTCTTTGGTTGGCCTGACTCCGATGTTGTAGAAACCGTTATCATAGAGTGCAACCTGGTTATCACCCATGATCATTCGCTCAACAAGACCTTCTTCCTGATTTTCCGCTTGCAGGTGAATGGCGGCAGAGGTGAACTCTGGGCCTTTGTGGCAGTTCACACATTTCCCTTTATCAATGAATACCATAAGTCCTTGTTTTTCCTGTTCAGAGAGCGCACTTTCATCGGGTTCAATGGCGGGTGAGCAAGAAGGTTCATGACATCCTCTGAAGCGGTCAAACGCCGTATCATCGGAAATGAGTTCAGCTTCGTAAAGCATGATGGCAATACCCCAGAACAGAGAAAAGTTGATCTCGGTTTGGGTATAGCCCTGGCTGTTACTCACCAGTACCGGTTCGCTGCCGCTGTTATCAATGACAAAGTTGCCACGGGCTGCCCAGTATTGCGGCTCGAAAGCCATTCGAATCAACTGAGCGTAGCTGGCTCGCAAACCTTTGCCGCTGGGATGAACCAGATCGGACAGGTGGCTGTCATTGCTCGCGATATCCTGCTGTGCCAGTGGCTGCAGGCTCACAAGGCGTCGACCAAGATCGGCAAACTGTCTGCCAGCACAGGACATTTCAAAATCGCTTAATGCAGGCCCGACAGCCTGAGAAGCCAGACTGGCGTTGTTGAGATCGATCCGGGCAAGTTCGGGAGTACGGCCGTTAAGGATCATCACCCTTGCTTGCTCATTACGACGTCCGAACGGGTCAGTACCGTTAAAGATATTGTTGGCGCGACCATCCCAAAAGTTTCTGAAGTTAAAGACAGCATTGATGACCGTTGGGGTGTTCCTCGGCTCGACTTTTCGCGTCGCCAGGTTGGACTGTGTATGGAAAATGTTGCCTTCCGGGTCACCGCAATACTCATTCAGATCTCTGGGAATCACAGTGCCGAATGAACCATCGAAGGTTCCCGGTGATGTGGCGGAGTCATTGGTGGAGTAAACAATGGCTGAATTGCGGTCATCTTTATCAACTAACTGGTGAAATGGAAAATCATCCGGGGTGAGCGTGATATTGGCTCGGGCCACTTGGTTACCGGCGGTGAAACCTTCCGTTGCTGCCGGACTGGGTGGTACGGTGCCGCCAAACTCAGTATCAGGGTCGGGATTGCCGTTGGCATCGACCCGCAGCAGGCCGGGGGTAAGAATATTGGTGACCCTGCCATCAGCCCCCGCTTTGAAGTGGCAACTGGCACAGGCTTGTCCGTCACTACCGACTTGCTGATCCCAAAACAAGGCTTTGCCAAGTTTTATGGCGATGTTTTTGTTTCTTACAATACCGGTTAAATCAGGTAGAGGTGCCTGCAGGTTCGTGAGAGCTTCAGGAATCAAACTTTCTATGGGTTCAGGTTCTTCGGCAGGTATTTCAGATTGTGCAAAAAATACAGCCCCCAAGCTAAAACAAGCAATGGTGCAACCGAGTGCACCAAAGCGTATTGCTTTTCTACTTTTTTTCATTATTTTTCCCTCGCATTAATAAACAACAATCAATGCTTACTTCAGAGATTTTATTATTGGTTAATGTTAAATAAATCTATGAGTTAATTTTAAGACGTCTTCTTAGTGACACACTTGCTCCAAATAAAATAGTAGTGAACAGGAGCAGAGAGCCGGGTTCCGGAACTTGATACGTACCGTCGAAATATAAATCGGTGTAATAGTTGTCGGTTAAATGCAACCCTGGGCCATAGTCTTTGAGGGTATAGGTAAAGGATAAAATAGAACCGTGCGAGAACTCATCGATGTTAAAACCCAGCGCGAGGCCATGTGAAAAGAAAGCTGGAGTCACCGAATTATTGAGAGCTAAGCCGTAGTAGTAAAAGTTTCCGGACAGATCATAGCTGTCATTTATCTCCCAGCTGTCGGCACTGTTGCCGGCATTATAGGCATAATCATCATCGCCGTAAAAATCAATGACTGCATCTAATACACCGACAATGTGAACATCAGTAAAGCTACTGCCGGAGTTATTTTTGATCTGCCACTGTAACGTGCCGTAATTATCACCATCAAGCGCAGATGTGAAAGAGGTGACAAACTCGTAGGGAACGTCACTGTAGCCAATACCGTAGTTGTCGAGTGGTGTGTCTACATAAATATTTGTATTGTTGGGAGAAAAGTAGCTGGAAAACGCAAATATGTCGACCAGACCTGCTTGTGACGTTGATGATAACAAGAGGCCAGAGATATATAAGCCAGTGCGAACAGTTCGAAACGTAGATGAGATTTTCATGATACACCCCTGCTTTATTAGTATTTAATTATCTCACGACAAATTAATGCCAAAATCATGCCGTTTTTATTTTATGGCTTAATGTATTGATTTGAATTTGTTTTTTACTTGGTTTTTGTCGTGTTTGTTTTTGTGGTGTAATTTTTTCTGACAGTTAAATTGGTTCTATGTTTTTCATGTCGTGATAGTCAGTCATTACTGTATGTCTTTTATTTTGTCATTAAAAATCAATTGCCTGGATTTTTGATGTATGAGTTTGTTTCTGCGAATGTCTAATAAAATAATAGTAAAGTAATAATAAAGTTAAGAAAGGATGAGGGACTTTATATTTTCTGCCTGTTGTCATTTATATTGACTGCGTCAATGTATGGTTGGATAAATATTCTTTATTTTTAATACTCACAATAATACTGTTGTTAATGATTGCTATTGTTATTCTTGATGTGTTGATGGTTCAGTGAAGATTTGAGTGGTAACTGAATTTTCCTGAGCCTGGGTTTTATCGCAATAATGCCATCAGTGTACTGTTTGTTATTCATTGCTGCATTATGATCTGGCGAGGGTCATTAATGACAATGTATCGCTGGGTGAGAGCAAGATAAGAGGCGGAGCTGAGAATATCTCCACTCAGTGTATTATCCTGCATGCTTTGTTTGCCATCGGCACTGACAATAGCAGCAAACCCCGCTGTAACCGCAATACCAGAAGCAGATGATCATTTATCAAACTGTAATAAGAGCATTCGAAAAGACCATGCAGAAAGACCACAAAAACGAGTGCTTATAGCGGCCTGACTAACTATATTGACTTAAGTATCCGCATCTTCAAGACGTATTCATAACGATAACAACATAAGGCATGGCGATGACAGACAGGCAAAACCGGTTTCTCGAAGGTCCCATCAACAAAGTACTTATCTCGCTGGCGGTTCCCATTATTTTGACCAATATTCTTCAGTCGGCCTATCAGCTGACAGATGCATTTTGGGTGGGACGCTTGGGCGCATCTGAAGTGGCGGCAGTGTCTGTCAGCATGCCCGTTACCTTTCTGGTGATCGCGTTAGGCTCAGGGTTAGCCATGGCGGGCGCAACGCTATCGGCACAATACATGGGGGCAGGACGCCGGGACAAAGTGAACCATGTGGCCGCTCAGACCATGCTGATGGTCGCGGTCACGTCTGCGGTGCTGGGGTTAACCGGCTATTTGCTGTCGCCCTATTTCCTGACGTTACTGGGCGTGAGCGAAAAGGTCTATGGCGATGCGCTCAAGTTCATGCACGTGTCGTTTATCGGGGTGATTTTTGTCTTTTTATTTGCCATGTTTCAGTCGCTGATGCGGGGGATCGGGCAGATAAAGATCCCGCTGATGATTGTCTTCGGCACTGTGATCCTCAACTTTTTTCTGGACCCTTTGTTTATTTTTGGCCTTGGCAGTTTTGAAGGACTGGGTGTAATGGGGGCGGCGCTGGCGACACTGGTCACTCAGTCAATTGCTGCAATACTGGGTCTTATGGTGTTCATGCGGGGCAGACATGGCATTCAGCTGGAATGGCACAACTTCAAGCCCGATTTTGCCTATATTAAAAAAGCGTTTTTTCTGGGTGTCCCTGGCTCAGTAGAGCTGTCTGCCCGTGCATTGGGGATGATCATTCTGTCGTTTCTGGTGGCGAGTTTCGGGACAGTGACGATTGCCTCTTATGGCGTGGGTTCCAACCTGCTGCAGTTTGTGATGATTCCGGCCATGGGGCTGTCGATGGCAGTATCGACCTTGGTGGGGCAGAACATAGGGGCGAACCAGATTGAGCGGGCAGAAAAAATCACCTTGCTGGGCACGCTGTGGGGCTTTCTCGGTCTGACGGTGATTGGCATAGTATTCTATGTTTTCGCTCCTCATCTGATCGCTGTGTTTATCCCGGATGATCCTGAGGTGATCAAAGAAGGTGCCCACTTTTTGCGTACTATGTGCCTGACATGGGGCGGTATTGGGGTACAGCTTTGCGTCGTCTCCGCGTTTCGGGCCTCAGGTAATATGCAGAACGCCATGATGGTTGCACTGGTGTCACAATGGATGGTGCAATTTCCGCTGGCCTATGTGTTGTCAAAACATACGGCGCTGCAGGATAACGGTATCTGGTGGTCGTTTGCTGTCACCAATGTGGTGGTCGCCGTATTTGCATTTTGCTGGTTTAAGCGAGGAACGTGGAAAAAGACCCGGCTGACTGAAGAAGAGCAACAGATAGTGCATATCACGGATGAAGCCTTAATTGAAAAAGGCAATCAGTAGCTCAGTTGCGTGCAGTTACTCAATAGTGCGCTGATGCTTAAACTGCTGCGGGGTCAGTTTGAAGGCCAGCCGGAACGCTTCAATGAAAGCGGAAACAGACTGGTAGCCAATTTCATGGGCCACATCCTGCACCGGTAAACCCTGTTCAAGCAGCGTCATTGCCGTCATGAGCCGCAGGCGCTGCCGCCACTGCGGAAACGTCAGTTGAATTTCTTTCTGAAACACCCGGGACAATGTCCGTTCGGTTGCGCCGGTCTGCCGAGCCCATTGCGCCAGAGTTTTTGTGCTGCCGGGATGAATCAGCAGCTCATCGACTATAGGCGCAAGCCGGCGATCTTGCGGCATGGGCAGCTCCAGTGAACTGTCTTTGTCTGCGCTTAACTCGTCTTCCAGTACTGCCAGCAGGCGCAAGATGCCAGGTGGTTGCTGTTGATCGCGCAAAACGAATTGCCTGAGTTTCAGGATCAGTTCGCGGAAAAACGGCGTCACTTCAATCGGCTGGCTGGAAGCCGGTAAGTGGGTTAAGGACTCAGGGTTCAGGTACACGGCGATAAATGTGGTGTCCTGCAGCGCCCTGGACTCGTGCCGGGTGTGTGCCGGGATAAACAATGCCCTGTGGTGCGGGATATAGAACTGATGTGTGTCAGTGCTGCATTTCAATAATCCCCTGGATGGAAAAATAATCTGATGCCATGCGTGCTGATGCGGTTTGTCGTGAAAGCCTTTGGCCATGTTCAGGGTATTGATCAGAAGAGGTTGGCACGAATAGGTCGCGATCAGTGTATTGCCATCAGGTGTTGCATATGTCTTTTTATCGATATTTTTTGTCATATTGTCGCTACCTGACCGGATCGTTTCGCGCATAGTATGGGTTGTGTTATCGAAACTCAAATACAAAACGCAAAGGAAAAGCAATGAAAGTACATTTTGTTATGCATGAAGCGTTTGAAGGACCAGGCGCTTTATTACAGTGGATTGATCAACGTAATTATTCGACGTCATATTCGCGTGTTTATCTGGGCGAGGTACTACCAGAACGCGGTGATGATATGGATCTGCTGATTGTATTGGGTGGCCCGCAAAGTCCGGCAACCACCAGAGAAGAGTGCCCGCATTTTGATGCCGCAGCGGAAATTACGCTGATCAAAAAAGCTGTCGCAAGCAAAACGCCCGTGGTCGGGTTCTGCCTGGGGGCACAACTTCTTGGGGAAGCGTTAGGTGCGCCGCATAGCCGGAGTCTGGAACCGGAAGTGGGCTGCTTTCCTATCGTGCTTAACAAACACGCAAGGCTGGATCGCAAGTTTGAAGGGTTTCCGCCTGAACTGGTTGTTGGTCACTGGCATAATGACATGCCGGGGCTGACACCTGAATGCCAGGTGCTGGCAACCAGTCTGGGCTGTCCGCGCCAGATTGTGCGTTATACCCCGCTAGCCTATGGCTTTCAGTGCCACCCCGAATTTACCCGCGACTCGGTGGAAGGTCTCATCAGACATTCTGGCGACGATCTCAACAATCACGAAAATAAGCCTTTCATTCAGACGGCTGATCAATTGCGCAATGCCGATTACAGTGAAATGAACCGCGCCTTATTCAGCTTTTTGGATGCGCTGGTGGCTGAGTCGCGCCGTAATCTAATATAAAGCTGCTGTTATTTTCGATAGTGTGTAATCGCTGTTCTGTTGGATGTACCCGAGGCACTTATTCAGGCTGATACGAAAAGCCACCTGTTATCAGGTGGCTTAGACAATCAGACTTTCTGATCAGAGACTTTCCTTACACGCCATTGAGCCAGTCTGGCAGCCAAAAAGGTGTTACCGGGTTTGAGCAGAATAATGAATACACCCGCCAGAATCATGGCTGCAGATATGACCTGTAAAGCACCGACATGCTCACCGTAAAAGAGATAGCCGCCGAGCAAGCCGAATACTGACACCATCAGATTGACCGGTGCGACCGTACTGAGCGGATACTTCACCAGCATACGATTCCATACCCAGTAGCCAAATACCGTGGTCGGATAGGCCTGAAATAGGACTGAGAAAGTGGTGTAGCCATTCCAGCTGTTAATCGTGGTGGTGATGATATCTGTACCATTTAGCGAGAGTGCAAAGAGCAGCAATGGCAGAGGCGCAAATGCCATGCCCCAGATACTGAAGGCAAAGGGTTGTCGGGTGCCTGATTTCTTCACCAGGGTGCTGACCAGGCTCCAGGACAATGCTGATATCATCACTAAAGCCACACCTTTTATTGTTATGGTGCCGTCAGTGGCCATCAGGGATAAAGCCAACCCGGTAAACGCAAACAGGGCGCCAATGACTTTGTGTATTGTGAATCTGTCGCGAAAAACCAGATAACCAATGAACAGACCAAAAATGACATTGGTCTGCAGTAACACTGATGTCATTCCCGCAGACAGTCCGGCGGTGATTGACCAGGATGCCATGCCCCATACACCCAATCCAAACAGCACACCGTAACTCACCAGGTAACGCCAGGCGACATCCGGTTTACGAACAAAGAAGATCAGTGGCATTGTCGCGAGTGTGAATCGAATTGCAGTCATCAGCAGAGGATCAGCCTGACTGACGCCCAGTTTGATCACAGAGAAATTGATGCCCCAAATGAACATCACGAATAAGCCCAGGCAGGCATCTTTAAATGTCATACGTTGTACTCCATTGTTGATTTAATCAACATTGTGGATTTCTTTCGCAGAAAGGTGCAGATACAATTTCTAACAATAAAAAGAGCACAGTTTATGATTCAAGCAGGAAAGGGTACGCCATGAGGTATAAACAATTAGCCGAGCAGTATATTGCCGATATTCAATCAGGTCTGCTGGCTGCTCAAGTCCGCATGCCCTCATTGCGCCAGTTTGCACAATTACATCAGGTAAGCATGACCACTACCTTGAATTGTTATCAGCATCTGGAATCTCAGGGCTGGATTGTCGCTAAACCGCAATCCGGGTATTACGTAGCACAGCGCTCAACCCTGCGCTTACCGGATCTGGCGCAGTTTGAAAGTCAGCTGGCATTGGCGTCTGACTATTCGCTGGACAAGGGAAATACGCCTGACAGTCAGTTCGCCGGTCCGCTGGGTTATTCCCGCTTTGAAGTCACTCATAAACTGACCAGTCAGATGGAACAGAGCTTCCGGCGTACTAACCGGCGCCTTGGTGAAAGGTTGAACTTTTACCCAACCCGGCAGGGTGAGGCTATGTTGCGCAGTGTCTTGTCTGCACATTTTGCGAATTACAGTTTTCATTTCGCCGCTGAGCAATTGGCCATCACAAACGGCTGCATGGATGCCATACGCACGGCCATTGAAGTCTGTACTCAACCTGACGATGCCATTGCTGTCAGCTCGCCATGTTTCAACGGACTGTTAACCTTATTGCGGGAAATGTCGCGCAATATCGTGGAGATTCCGTCTGTGGACAGCGGCATAGATCTGGATCAGTTAGAGCATCATATGCAGCAGGGGACGGTTCAAGCCGGTCTCTTTTGTACGACTCATATGAATCCTCAGGGTATTACGATGTCACCGTCACAAAAGCAGCGACTGGCAGAGATGGCTTCCCGTTATGAAGTTCCTGTGATTGAAGATGATGTGTACATGGAATTACCCCACGGCAATACAGTGCCGTTACCTGCAAAATATTACGATAAAAGTGGCTATATACTCTGGTGCGGTTCTGTATCCAAAACATTGGCTGCCAGCTATCGTCTTGGCTGGTGTTTGCCGGGGCGTTATCTGAATCAGTATCTGAGCAAACATGCGGCAGGCTGCTTTGGTGTATCGCTGCCGATACAGTTGGCCGTCGCTGATTTTATCGATAGTGGCCAGTATGCGCGTCATTTGAAAACACAAAGGTTTGATTTGTTGCTCCATAAGCGGCGCTACCGAGAATATTTGCAGCAGCATCTGCCGGAAACCGTTCGCATCAGTGATCCTGCTGGTGGGTTAGTACTTTGGTTACAGATACCAGGCATGGATGAGGCAAAAATTAAGTCTTTGCTGATTGAGGCTAAGCTGGATATCAGGCTGGGTGAGTGTTTCACTTTGCGGGATCTGTACCGGGACAGCCTGCGGATTAATATCGGCTACGCGCTGCCCGAACCGGGAGAGCCGGATAACGCAGCCAAATGCGCGCTGGACACATTGATTGCAGTGGTTAACAGGGCAATCACTGACGAATAACCACATGGAACGGCGCTTATAACATGCCAAACAGTGACATTGCGGAGACAATGTCACGACAAGCATTGTGTATGATCGCGCATTATTTTTTCTGAGAGAGTTAAATGGTCAGGAATGCATTGCTTCCGCTGTTATTAGTGGCCTTGCCTGTATGCGGGCAGCCGGAAACATATCTGGCCCATCAACAATGGCAGGCATTTTCTGATCGTATTGCGACAGTGCAGGGCGAGGCTCAAATCAGCCAGCAGTCGTTGAATCAGTATCCCCAGGAATTGCTGTTACCTGTCAGCCAGTACCCAGATTTAAAACGGTTCAGCTGGGCGCAGATAGAAAGACTTTATCACATTCATAACCACTGCTCTGAAGACGACAATGTGTTGAGTGACAGTGCGGATTGGCGCAGAGCGGTGCAATTTGAACTGATCTTGTGCCGCGACGGTAAACTTCCATCGCAATGGAGTCAGCACCTGTCCGAGAGACACCCAGCCGGCGGCAGCTATGCAGACAGGTATGTGAACTACCTGAAAGATCATCATGAAGAAAGCGACGCGAATGCATTTCTTCAACAGCATGCCAACAGCCTGACTCTTGCCCATCCGCTGCATCCGTTACACGGTATATTCGCCGCACTTTCCGATACGGGTCAGTCGGGCATTCTGGGCGGCTCGCGGTATTTTCTGACGAAAAGTGGCCGCTTGTGGCGCAACACTCTGACTGGCATTGATGTGTTAAGCCCGGAGCAATGGCAACCGATAGCAGACAAGGCGGGTATCAGGATCACCCGCTCTACTGACCAGATCAGCGAGAGTTGTCGCTTTCAGTACAGTAACTTATGTATTGAGCCTCGTCGTACCAATGTGCTTTGGTGGCAGGGCGGCATGCTTATTTTGCTGGTCATTATTCTGGGGCTGATTTTCAGGCTGGGGCTGGAGCGACGACGGGAAATGAAAGAGCGACAGTTTATCCTGCAATTGCTGACGCACGAATTGCGAACACCCATTACCAGCCTTGGTTTTACGGTGGAGCAGTTCAGAGATGAATATGATCACTTGAACGAGCAAAGTCAGCATGCGTTTTACCGGCTGCTGGGCGACTACCAGCGTCTCTACCGGCTGACAGAAACCAGCAAAGGGTTTCTCAGTGGACGCCGGGAAGAAGGGCTTGATAAGCAAGACGCTCAGTTTTCAGAGTGGCTGGAGAGCATAGCCAGCCAGTATGACTTGCACTGCCATATCGATGGAGATCGTAGGGTGTCGCTGCCTTATTACTGGCTGGGCGTGTGCTTGGATAATCTTCTGCGCAATGCCGTTTTACATGGCAAACCGCCGATATACCTTGATGCCCAAATCTCTGACAGCCTGCTTATTGAGGTGAGGGATCAGGGAGCATCGCCTGCGCGCTGGGAAAAGTGGTTACTTACTGATAAAGGGGACGGTATGGGGATTGGGCTGATGATAGTCAACCGCATCATGCGCCGGATTGGCGGGCGCTTGACGCATTTACGGCATCCAACCAGGTACATTCTGGAGCTGCCACTATGAGCCGGGTTTTGCTGGTTGAGGACGATGTGTTGCTGGGTGAAGGTCTTTCGATGTATCTGAGCAAAAACGGTTATCGCTGTGATTGGGTCAAAAAAATATCGGATGTGGAACAACATTGGATTAAGGCCGATCTGGTCGTACTGGACCGCCAGTTACCTGAAGGTGACAGTGTGAAATGGCTGCCTGGCTGGCTGTCAGTGAAAGCACTACCGGTGATCATTTTAACGGCGAAAACCGATGTCGATCACCGTATTGAAGGGTTAAGTGCCGGCGCGAAAGATTATGTCATCAAACCGTTTTCACATCAGGAGCTGCTGGCCCGGATTCAGGCGCAACTTCGCCCGTTAGGGGAGGTTGAGATCCAATATAGCAACCTTGTGGTGAACCTGTCTTATCAGACTGTCATGATGGATCAGCAAAATATCCCACTAAAACCTAAAGAATTTCAGCTGCTTGCGTTGCTTGTTCAGAATCCGGGACGGGTTTATCACCGGGATGAACTTTTGAATAAGGTGTGGGGGTATCAGGCATTTCCCTCTACCCGGACAGTCGACAATCATGTTCTGCATTTGCGGCAGAAATTTCCTTCTTTGGCAATCGATACAGTCCGCAGCGTTGGCTACCGGTTAAGAAAGGAGTAATCCGTGCGATTTTTTAGCACTAAAGCCATGGTATTTTCCCTGTTGCTTGCCGCTTCTGTATGTCGTCCTGCATTAGCCTCTGATCAGGTGCAGACCGACAGTACCGCAGCCGGTGGCTGGTTTATGCCCACGCCACTACAGCGGGTTTATCAGGCTCTGGCCGATCACAATATGCTGCTGGCGTGGCAGGAGTTACAGCTAGTTCTGCAGCAGAGGACAGAACCGGTTGCCCCGGACTTATGGCAACCTGTTTTTCAGCAGCTGATTAATCAGTCAGATTGTGGACGCAGGCTGACTGAGTATCCGGGAACACTATCAGATTGGGTTGACCAGCCCCGTATTTCGCTGTCAATGCAAGATAAAGTGAATCTCAGCCAGAGGGTGTATCAGCTTAAACTCTCGATTGATGGCGCCGGACATGCAATGGAAGTGAGCCTGACGGATTCGCGGGGCAACCAATGGCTCTCGGGGGCAACTTCAACGCCAGAAGCGGGCTATAGCGAACTGGAAAGCCGGGAATGGTTTCAATCCGTGCCTGACGGTTACTATCAGTTGAATATTGGGGAGAAACATTATTCGTTGATCCTGACTTCACTGAAGGAAACAGCAAGGGCACCAGCGATTGAGTTACAGCGGGCAGAAAAGAATACTGGCGGGGTTTTCGTGTTTTCACCGGATCTCTATGCAAATCGAAATGCCTGTCAGAGGCAGAGATTGCAGTGGCAATGGTTTGACAGTGACTATCAGCTGGCAGCACCTGCTGAAAACATAACATTGGATGCCAAGGGGCATGGCGTGCCGCCCCGTGACAGGCCTGATAATGCGAATTGGCTAAGTGCGGTAGTGGCAGACAGTTATTTTCAAGGGGCGATTAAAATTGAAAACGTGCATCGGCTGACAGTGCCTGTCAGGTACATGCTGACAGACTAATCACTCATCCTGTCCATCTGGGCGAATGAAGACATAGGGGTGACAATTTGGTGTCCGGTACCAGGTGTAATACCCGTGTTTATTAACCCAAGGTATTAGGATGAAGAACCCCATGTTATTGAAAGCTGCTCCTGTGAGGGGCCAGCGAGCGCACTTGCAGCCATGTAAAGCGATATTACTTTCAGCTATTTTGCTAATGCCTGTTGGCAAAGTGGCTGCCGACACTATTTCACTGCGTGACAACCATCAGCGAGTCGAGATTGATCCCGAATCGCTCGCTATTACCTGGCATACCGACAGCCTGATTTACGATCTGAACCAGGCGGGTGCCAGGGTAAATAACGAAAAGCAAAGTGTCAGCCAACGGCAGATTTCTCAGCGTGATGAAGCGTCATGGCTGTGGCAACCCAGCAATATCAGGGTGACAGCGCAATTAGAATCAGACGATCTTAAGCTCCAGTTTCAGCTGCTTTCCGGTGCCAGTATCACTCGCAGTCACCCCATGGTGTTGAACTGGTTTGATTTGCCGGAAACATCCACTACCGAGCTGTTGTTACCGTTTAATGAAGGGATCAGAGTGCCTGTTAATCACAGGCTTTGGGCGAGGTATTTACAGGATGAATATTCAGGCAGTAATTCCACGCAGGATCTTAAAATGCCGTTCTGGACTCAGAAAGTCCGGCAACGGGCTGACAGTCAGCTGAACGCAGACAACGAAAATGAGCTTGATTATCCGGCCAGATATTTTTCTTATCTGTTAGTCAATCCATTTAACAATGCCTTGGCATTCAAAGAGGTAACGGCAAAGGCGGCTGAAACCTCACCTGCTGTTGATATGGTCTCCAGCCACGCTTTTACCCCTCTGAACTGGAATCAGCCTTTTCAGGTCTTGATCCATAGCGGGCAAGACAGGCTGTCTGGCGCCATCCGTTACCGGCGCTGGCGAGACGAGCAGGGCGAGAGAGAAAGCTTGCGGGATAAGGCTGCCCGCAATCCGGATGTCAGCAAAATCATCGGCGCGAGCCATGTGTACTTGTTCGGTAGTGACGGTATCTCGCAAAGTGATGTGACCGACTGGACTGGGTTGCTGAAATGGTACTTTCATCAGTCAGAACTAAGTGCCTTCGCGAGCCGTGAAGCCCAGACACAATTGCTGCCACTGGCAACAGCTAATCAGCCTGCCAGCTTGGATCGCTATCAACAACGCCTTTTGGTCGAGGCTGTTAATCACTCTTTGTCCGCGCTTTTTCCTTTTAGCGAAGATGTGGGGCCATGGGAGCAAATTACCGGCCAGTTTGCTGCGATTCAAAAAAGGAAAGCGTATTTAGCAAATTATGCGGCGCCATTTCTGATTGCTCCTGACAAATGGGGACAAAGCCTGTCTTCGCCTGTACTTGAAACACTCAAGCAAGCAGGACTGCAGAAATTGTGGCTGGGGCTGGACAACTGGTTACCCGCTTTTTATCAGCCAGAGGTGATTGAACAGGCAAAGGCGGCGGGATATCTGGTCGCGACTTATGATTCTTATAATACGGCTATTTATAAAACGGATAACGAGAGCTGGTTAACAGCGCACATCCCAGAAGCAATCAGAACGCGTTGCGCTATTGAACGCGCCGATGGGCAGCATCAGGCGGGGTTTCGCGGGCAAGGTAATTACCTCAACCCCGGCTGTGAAACTGATTATGCCAAACAGCGCATCTCACGCATTCTTGAGCTGGGGCAGTTTAACAGCCTGTTTCTGGACGTTGATGCAACAGGTATGGTGCGTGAAGATTATTCCGAGAAAAGCCGCTTGGCTGCATCCGGGAATGAAAGTGCTGCGACCGGCGGTATGTCCGAGCGGGCAATGGCGCAGGCCTTCAACGACCGACTAGAGTGGGTGAGCGGGCAAGGGGTGCTGCTGGGCTCGGAAGATGGCAACAGTATCACCACCCAAAGTGTGGTGTTTGCGCATGGCATGGAAACCACAGGATTTGGCTGGACGGATAAAGAAATGAAGCATAACCGTCAGTCACACTATTACCTTGGCGCCTGGTACCCGGATAATAAGCCGGCGTTCTTTTTTAAGCCGGCAACAGTGAAGGAGCCGTACCGAACCCTGTTCTTCTCGCCGGCTTTTAAAGTGCCCTTATACCAGGCGGTGTTTCATGATGAGCTGATCAATAACCATCACTGGCATATGGATAGCCTGAAGTTTTCTGATGTGAAAGGCATCCGGGATCTGACCAGCATGCTGTATAACACGCCGCCCATGGTGCATTTAACCCGTGATGAAGCAGCCTCTGCGACTTCACCCAGAATCAAAGCATTACAAGATTACCAGCAGGGATTTATGCCATTGCATCAGGCACTTTGGGATAAGGCATTAGTGGGATTTGACTGGCTGAATAGTGATGGCTCATTGCAAAGAACAAGATTCAGCGATGGCACGCAGATAGTGGCAAATTTCAGCCATAATGTGACTCAAGTTCGCTTAGACAGCCAGCTTGTGACATTGCCCGCCATGAGTATCCGGGCAGTGATATCGCAGGCTAACGGTAAGCCTTCTGAGGTTATTACCTGGCAATCTCAGTGAATCACTGTGAGCGCGTCGAATATTGTGGCAGCCGAACGGGCTGCCACACAGGCTGGATCAGCAGATTATTGCTGTTTCAGAATATACTCCAGTGCCCCTACAATCGCCGCGACTTGCGCGTTGTTGCATTCGCTTGGCGTGACGAGTGGGCTGTCCGGATACACTTCCGTGGTGGAGCTGTACTGACAGTCTGACAGACCGGCACACAGGCCGAGTTTCTTCAGCGGATAATCAATCACGCCTTCCTGAGAAACCGGAGAACCTATGATGTTTCCTTCGTCATCAGGCGGGGCTATATGGGTGACTTTACGCACTTCATCTATGATGGCTTTCTGGAAGGCATCATGAGGATTGTCGGTGTCGCCCACCACGTAAAAACCGTCAGGAATGCTGCCGGGTTTGTAGTCAATACCATCACGTGCCGCTAAAGCCGGGCGGAATTCGGTTTCGTCGGTATCTGTGGTTTCATGCAGATCGATGTGAGCCAGGATCTCTGCGCCTTGATCTTTAACCATTTTCATCAGCGCCGCCGATTCTTCCGCCGGGCTGTTGTCGTAAAAGGAACGGTTCGGATCGATCGCATGCGGGTTCCAGCGGTTAATGGTCTCGTAACCCCAGGGGCTGACACAAGGGGCAACCAGAATATTGAAATACTGGCTATAGTGCTGCGCTTTTTCATCGACAAATTGCAGCGCGCCATGAACACCGCTGGTCTCATAGCCATGCACGCCACCTGTGACCAGAATGGTCGGCTTTTGCGCATTCCAGTGACGGGATTTGATGACGAACAGCGGGTACTTTTCTGTGTCATACGACAGAGCGCCATACTGAGCGACATCAAAGCGATCTTTCAGCGCGTCGATCTTAGTGACCACTTCGTCCAGATAGGAACGTTTGATGGTGAGCCGGGCCAGCCACTCTGCCTTTTCTTTCATGGTCCATTTCTGGCCAGGAGTGCCAATCGGGTAGATACGCTTACTGCTCATAGCTGTCCTTATTTAATGATGTGTTTTCAGGCGTCAGAAGCTTACTCCTCCTGAAGCGCGTGTTCAATCATCTGGCTGCGGAAGATATTTTTCATTGAGAACAACAGCTAAATCATTCATCCGGTGCTTTTGCGGCAGTCAGTATTGACATAAATATAGCTGGAACCCCAGTGCATTGCCGTACCGGAGAGAAGAGACAGAAAAGGAGAGTGGGCAGGGCAGGACTGGAGTGAAAAAAAGCCCCTGCAAGTCAGGGGCAAACGTACACATGCATTTCCCAAAAACATGGAGAGCTCCACTTTATCTTGTGTGACAAAAAGCGGCTTGATGCAGATCAATCGAATCCGCTTATCTGCATTTTGTGTCCTCTCGGTTCAAATGATTATCGTCGGACCGTGTCGGTGCGTTAATGGATCTGGTTTATCAATTTTCAAAAGGAGTCATGGTGACTGACACAGTAATGGTTTAGTCTGAGCAATGTTTACAGTTCAAGTGTTTAATAAACAGACTGTTAAGTTCAATCGGACCAATGAGGCAACAGCATTATGATCACATTGCATCACCTGAATAAATCACGATCCAAGCGGATTATCTGGTTGCTGGAAGAGCTGGGGGTGGACTATCAGATCGTCCCTTACCAACGTGACAGCGCAACATTTCTTGCGCCGCCAGAGCTGAAAGCGGTTCATCCCTTGGGTAAGTCTCCGGTGATTGAGGATGATGGATTGATTGTCACTGAATCCGGGGCTATTACGGAATACCTGATTGACAAGTATGGCAAGGGTAAATTGGCACCTGAGCGTGGCACGGCAGATTATGTTGCCTATCTGCAATGGATACATTTTGCGGAAAGTTCGGCCATTCTTCCTTTGTTGTTGAAGATGTTCGTCGACAAAGACGGTTGTGAAACTAACTTTCTTGCCGGTTATGCCGAAGGGGAAATTGCCAAGGTCATGGCGTATGTCGATCAGTCATTGGCCGGCAAACGTTATCTGGTGGGGGATTCGCTGACAGGGGCCGATATCATGATGTCATTCATCGTGGAAATCCTGCACACCAGTGGCGCACTCGCGCATTTCCCTCACATTGCAGCCTATGCGCAGCAGTTGGTGACCCATCCGTCGTACCTGAAATCGAACGAGATCGAAGCCGCCCATGACTAACGCCGGCTGACAAACTGCGCTCCCCTGAACCAATACAGGGGAGCGCAGTGTTATTTAATCAGCCGAAGTGTTTTTCTTATCAATGTTTGCTGCCCGGCGAACGGCTGCCACGCCCAGCCCGATGAGCAGAAAGGGGATGGCTGCTGCAGTCGCCTCAGCCCAGGCAGAATAAGCGATATCTTTCATCAAAACGAAATGGCCTAACACGACCAGGAAGACGCAGACAATGGCGATATAAATGAATTTGACTTCGTCTTTAACCTTAGTAGTTCTTTCCATGCTGTGACCCTTTAGCTAGCGAGAGTCACTATTTCATCACAGCCGAGGTTTTTCCTGTTGATACAGTTGGTGCACTATTTTACCGAACAGTAGTTTATGGCGGCACTTTGCCATTGAGACACGCTTTAGCCAGCTGGCCGAGAGTCGCTATCGCAGCCAGGTTTGCATCATTCATCTCGTACGAATAGTTGAGCCTGATATGCCTGACATCGTCTTGCCGGCCGTTAAATAACGTCCCGGGTGCCACTGCAATGCGTTTCTCAAGGGCTTGCTCATAAAATGCGTGACTGTCGAACGGAGCTGGAAACGTCAGCCACAAGAAGTAGCCCCCTGCGGGATCTGTCACAGTCGCACTGCTCGGAAAATAGCGCCGTATCGCGTGTATCATGGCGCTTTTTCTGTCTTGCAATGTACTGCGCAGCTTGCGCAAATGGTTGTCATACCCGCCATGAAGCAGGTAATGGCTGATCCCGAGCTGTACCGGCACACTGCTGGATATGGTCGATAAAAATTGCTGTTTCTGAATGGCTTCGCTGTGTTTTCCTGCCACGACCCAGCCGATACGGAATCCCGGTGACAGGCACTTGGAGAATGAACCACACAGCAGCACCTGATCCTGCTGATCGAAAACTTTGGCCGGTACCGGTTTTTCCGCTGAAAAATACAGTTCTGCGTACACATCGTCTTCAACCAGAAAGACGTTATGCCGACTGAGAATGTGCACTAATTCCTGTTTTCGCTTCTGGCTGAGAGAGTAGCCAAGCGGGTGCTGGATATTGGTCATCAGCCAGCAGGCTTTTATCGGATAAGTCGATAATTTTTCAGCTAAGTCAATCAGATCCAGGCCGCCGTCAGCACTGGCTTTTATTTCTACCGGTATCAGCTTCAGCCGCTCTATTGCCTGAAGTGCCCCGTAAAATGTGGTCGATTCAACCGCGACATAATCACCAGGCTGAGTGGCAAACTGTAAGCTGAGATTCAGTGCATCCAAGCCGCCGGAGGTGATCACTATGTCATCCGGTCCAACCTGCAGTCCTTGCTGTACATACCTTTGCGCAATGATCCGGCGCAGATCATGGTTGCCGGGCGGCAGGTGCGTTAATGCACTTCTGTTGTCCATCTTGCGCGATGCACTGGACAGGCTGCGGACCAGTTCCTGCTGCGGAAACAAACTGGAGTCGGGAAACGCCGAGCTGAAAGGCACGATATCGCTGTCTTTAGTGCGCTGAAAGACATCAAACAGTAAATCATTAATGTTGACCGGCGCCTGAAGAGGTTCCGGCAGCGAAGTGGTCAGCGCCTGAATGTTAGGTGCGACAAAATACCCGGACTGCGGTTTAGCCACCAGCCATCCTTCACTTTCCAGCAATTGATACGCCTGCAACACAGTCGCCGTACCGTAGCCGGTTTGGTGGCTGCTCGCTCGCACAGACGGCACTTTTTCGCCGGAACGCCAAATCTGTTGGCGGATTTGTTGCCTGAGATCATTAGCAAGTGATTGATATTTAGTCATTTGGTTAGCTGCACCGAGTCGAAGTTCAGAACATATCATGCCAAAACGGTAAAGCAAGCCAGTTTGTCGCTTCCTGAGCTGAGACACATTGCTCAATGTGAGCCCGTCAACAAAAAGATCCAGGCAGTGAAGTCGGCGACAGTACAAAGGCTAAGATCAATATTTCATTGTCAACAAACTGATAGATAAGTGTCATCCATATTTAGATTCTCTGTCATACAGACCATTTAGCATCATCGACTGAAAGCTGGACTAGTCCAGTTTACTTCATGGAATAGAGAAAAATAAGGATTAAACATGTCGATCAAAAACAGGCATTTGGCCAGTATTACGGCTATCTTGCTGACAAGTACCTTGCTAGCGGGTTGTAATGAGAGCACTGAAGCCGCTAAGGAAGATGAAAATGGCAGTGGTGGTGTAGGCCAGATTGGGAAGGAGCTGGCTATTCCGCCTCCAACTGCATTAACACCGGTGACGTTTACTATTCACCCGTATCTGCAGCAACCTACAGCCAATAGCATGGCTGTGTTGTTTGAAACGGAAGACACGTCCCCGACGGTTTGGGTCAGACCGGCAGAGACGCAAGATGAATTTACTGTTGTTGAGCCTGTTGCCGTGGACAGCACGCATTTATACAGCGCGGCAATCAAGGGATTAAGCACAGATACGCGTTACGAGTATTACGTGGTCAGTGGCGATGGCAGCCCGTCAGGCGTGTCGGCTGTTTCTGAGCGTTATGTGTTCAAAACCTATCCGGCGGCCGGGACAACACCCGCCCCTTTTAATGTGGTTGCCATCAGTGACACACAAAATAACAGCACCCTGGGGGCGCTGAACGATCTCATTACCAAAGGCATTATTCCAACTGTGTGTCATAGTCAGCCGGAGCAATGTGCGTCAGAGATTGCGGCGATTACGATTTCCGGCGACATAGTCAACAGCGGCGACAGCATGTTGCAGTGGCGTCGTGATTTTTTCGACCAGATGAAAGCCATCACCCCTTATGTTCCGCTGGTGGCCGTTCCCGGTAATCATGATTTTTACGGTAATCCTGAGCTGACCAATTACCGTCATTTCTTCCAGCAACCTGAAAATGGCTCGGCAGGTTATGAAGAACAATGGTATGCACTGGATTACGGCAACTTACGTTTGGTCGGGTTGAACAGTTATCCGATTTCCAAGAACCACGGTAAATTTAACGCGGAGATTCTGGGGATACAGCGCCAGTGGCTGCGCGAGTTGTTGATCAACACCCAGGCGGATAATAACGTCGATTATGTCCTGAGTATGTTCCATCATCCGTGCCTGTCTGAACTCTGGCTCTCGGGCGAAAGTATCGGCAGTTGCGAGATGGTGGCTGAGATGGAAGATTTTTCCCGATCAAGCGGCAAGATAACTGGCCATTTATTTGGGCATACCCACGCGTATTCCCGCGGGCAATCCATGGATACCCGGCACCTTTGGCTTAATGCCGCAACCGCAGCGGGCTATCGCGAAAAAATCAATGATGATAACTACTACCAGACAGATACCCGCGATTACGATACCTTTGCCATCAGTCAGAGTGAGTTCGGGTTTAACCTGCTGACGTTCAATCAGCAGAGTTCACCTTCCATGCAGCTGACTCGCTACACTGCCACTGTGGCCTCGAAAGGGGGCGGTTTTGCCAGCCTGGATGATACCTTTACTGTGTCCGATACCCTGACCATGAAAGCCAGTCCGGCTGTGCCAGAGGCGCCACAAGTTCTGGCCGGTAACGGTAATCACGCTTTCAATCAGTTGAATCTGGCGATAAGCCATCCTGATCCTGGCGCCATTTATGAAGTGCAATGGCAACTGAGCAAAGCCAGTCAGTTTGATTCAGAGGTTTTTGATATCTGGGGGAATCAAACCCGGGCGCACAACATCTGGCCGATGCAGGATGGCAGTATTCAGGGGATGCCGACAGATACGCAGGCGGGCGTTGATCTGACTACAATCAATCTGGCTGATTTTTCAGGCCAGCTGAAAATGGGCAATGATGAAACCTACAAATGGCAGAAACGATCGTCAGAACATTCCCATGATTCGTACCGTGACCCGTTCAACGGCAGCTCGGCACCTGTACTGACGTTATTCCCGGGAGATACCTGGTACTGGCGTGCCAGAGTGCGTAATGACAATCTGGGCTGGTCTGACTGGAGTGACACGGCGACATTAGCCATTGATGCCGGAACGACAACCGCATTACCTATTCAGAATGGCGGCGCGGAAGCGCAGGATCTTTCAAATTGGACAGTCGAGCAGGGCTACTGGCGAGTGCTGCAGGATATCGACAATATCACGGCCGCAGAAGGGGACTATTACTTCAGCGCCCGCCCGAATGATTCCGCTGCTGGTAACGCTGCCTATGATGATCTGAGCCAAACATTGGATGTCAGTACCTTCAGCAGTGTGATTGATCAGTCTTCCGCATTCGTTCGGCTCAGTTTTCACAGCAATGGCTGGGGCGACGGCGATCATGCCGTAGTGACGCTACAACCTATGGACAATAACGGAAACACCATTGGTCAGCCGACTGTGGTTAAAACCGAGAGTAAGAAACAAGCGTGGCTGAATAATGCCTCAACTCTGTTGTTACCAGTGGCGACCCGGGAGGTGAAACTGACACTGCGCGCAGTGAAAAAAGCAGGCAGCATGGCAGATGTTCATATTGATCATGTGCAGCTCTCACTGACCACGCCTTAACGTCACTCAAAAGGCTGATTAAAACATAACGGCATCTTGATGATGCCGTTATAGATCGGCTGACGTTGACATCAGCAACTTAGCGCCGAATAAACCCAGCAGAGTGCCAGCAACACGACAAAATCCTTTTCTGGCTTTGAGATACAAGCTTTGCGCGCGTTCTGTTGAAAGCAGCACGGCGACTATGGCATACCAGCCAAAGTTTGTCAGGAAAACACCCAGGCTTAAAAAGATTGGTGTGAGTGAGGGCACCTCTGCGGGCAGTAAAGCGGCAAATACACTGCTGAAAACCATGGCAGTTTTAGGGTTACTGAGCTGAGTTGTTAAGCCGAAGATAAAGGATGAATGCACACTTTTCGTTTTAACCGTCGTTATGGATTGAACGCTTGGTTGATCCCCTTGCTTCCAGATACGCAATGCCAACACGCACAGATATAAGCCACCCAGTAGTTTAAAGGTCAGATACAGCTCAGGCACTGTTTTGAATAATGCCACTAAGCCAAATGACGCAAGCAAGGCAAAGATAAGAGCGCCAGTTCCCATTCCCAGTGCGACAGAAAACGCCTGCCTTCTGGATGCAGACATGGCCGTTTGAGCCACGAGCAGAAAAGAGGGGCCGGGCGTCATTGCGCCCAGTGTCAGCAAGGTCAGAATAGGTAAAAGGAACACGTACGATTGCATTTTTCCTGCTCCAGGTTCAGCGGTACAAACTGAATTTACCGGTAAAGGATTTCAGCGTCTCTGTGTCACCGAACAGGCAGATCCCCAGGTATTCTAATTCACTTTCCGGGGTCTCCTTGGTCTGGGCTTGCTGAGCAATGGATCCACCCTCAGTCATGGTGTGTGTGAAATCGGTAAAAGCAACTTTATGCCGGATGGCTTCCTCTCTGACTTTGCGGATTTTGTTCGAGTTATCTGCTTTCAGAACAATAAACGGAAAATGAGACAGACTCGGATGGCAGTTGCCATCAGCATCATAATAATCAATGTATTCAGTTCCTTGCTGATTAACCAGATGAGAGAGTCCGGTACTCAGGTGTCCCAGTACATTCAGTGTTCGTCCTGCATCCATTTTTTTACTTAATATTGCAATAAAGCGCTTTTGATCTTCGTCTGGCAAGCTCATTGATGCGTTTCCTTATGCTCTCAATATTTCTCAGCAAGGTTTAGGCTGTTTCTCTGTTTCGCAACAAGAAAAACAATATGCATATCTGCTGATGAAGCGTCAACCCAATAGCAGACAATTGTTGGAAGCGCAGGAAAATGCTGTGCGGTAACAGCAAGATGCAGAATTGAATCTCTATGCTAGTTTTATTCTTATCTGTTTACTTTTGTTCTCATCACTGTAAGAAAAAGTAGCCTTAGTGGCAGACGGTATGTCAGTGCATTGGTGTCCCGGAGTTTGTCAGACATCATTTGTCTTATATTAGCAATCGGCTAAAAGGAAATGGTATGAAATTCAAGTGGTTGAAATCTTGGGTGGCATTGGGCGGTATACTGCACGCCGGTGGGGTACTTGCCGCAGATAGCTCTGCCGCTCAAGCGAATAACCCTCTGGCAAACATGACAGCGCTTAATTTTCAAAATTACTACATTGGAGAGGTCACTGAATCTGACGAGTATGCGAATCAGTTTTGGGTACGCTTCGCCAAGCCGTTTTCCGTCGGTGAAACAAACTGGATCATGCGCGCGTCTTTGCCCGTAAACACTTACCCGACAACGCCTACCGGTGGTCATCAAACCGGTATGGGTGATTTCAATGTTTTTGCCGCATACCTGATGGATACGGGGAATCCCGCGGTGAGTTTCGGTATTGGACCTCAGCTTACGGCTCCCACAGCAACTGAAGACGAATTGGGTAGTGAAAAGTGGTCTGCCGGTTTGGCAAACGTGTTGTTTAACGCCAGTTCGCCTGTGTTCCAGTACGGCTATTTACTTACCTGGCAGGGCAGTTTTGCCGGAGAAGATGCGCGGCAGGATGTCAATGCCGCCGCTTTTCAGCCGTTCGCCTTTTATCAATTGGGTGGCGGAACCTATCTGAGAGCTGCGCCAATCTGGGTCTATAACTTTGAGAACGACAGTTATAGCGTGCCATTGGGAATAGGTGCGGGTCAGGTCATTAAAAAAGGCAACACAGTGTATAACCTCTTTGTCGAGCCGCAGTTTTCGGTAGCTGATGATGGTCCTGGCTATCCGGACTGGCAGGTTTTTCTCGGGCTTAACATGCAGTTTCTTAACTAAGTGCTTTGTTATCGGTGAATCAATCTGTGAGTTTCGAGGTGGAATAGTGACGATAGCAGGGCACTCATTGAGTGCCCTGGTTTATTCGCGAGATTTTAGCTGTCATGCTGTCATGCTGTCATGCTGTCATGCTGTCTGTGCTGGGTGTCTTCACCGGCGGTGATAAACAGCATGCGCGCCGAGTGTGCTATTTTCGCTGTGTGCCATACGCCTTTAGGTACAAACACGTATGATCCTGGGGACTCCAACCTGACCTCGTGTATCCCTTCCGGCATTTCCAATTGAAATGTTGCCGATCCGGATAGCAGTATGACAATTTCATCGCCTTGGGGGTGTGCTTCGCTACCAGACCAGTCGGAGCTGAAATCGTGCAAGCTGACCAGATATTGATGATGAAAATCACCAAGCTCACCGGCCATTAACCGTGGCCAGAAAGTGTCATTCATCTCAAGAAGCTCAATGCTTGCATCGTCTTTCAGTCGGATAGAGCTGCTGGCGAGGTGTTGCGGCTGTTTTCGCGTCATGTTGAATCCTTTCTTTCTGCATGCGTATCAAAACGGTGGGAACACATGCAAAAAAGATAGCAGACATTTATGATGCGTCCTGAGATGCGTCCTGAAAGTCATCAGGCTTCAAGCTCATACGCCAGCGCATCGTCGGGCGTAAAATTGCTCTTAAACGTAAAAGCAAATGGGCTGTCACCCTTATCTCTCAGGTAATTAAGGCGTTCTTTGGCTTCTGTAATGGTCGGGATATGATCATCTTCTACCCACCACAGCACATAAGTATCTTCCGCTGAACGATGAAACCACTCAGCCTTACGACGCATGAAGTCGCGGTGATGGGTCCTAAACATAAAGTTTTTTAGCGTATCCACCGATTCCCAGACAGACATGTTGATTATCATATTGGGGTCGTCGAATGCGTGAATACTGGTTGCATCGCCGGATTCATCCTGAAGCCGCCATATGAAGCCTTCGCTGCTTTCAGCAATGGCATTCACAGGATCCAGGTTATCGGCAAAATCTTTAATTTCAGGTGCATCCATTGGGTATTTAGCAAGGGCGATGTTCAGTTGCGCTAGTTTCATGCTTCTTCCTTGAAAATGGTTAGCCAATACTGGGCGTTTGTCTTTGATGCTGCTCGTAATTCAACCACATCAACAGTATGTTGAATAGTGATAAGGCATTCGCTGTCAGGCGATGCCGGTATACAAGCGGCTCCAGCCAAGCAACAGGGCAGCAGCGAAACCGACCCACACCAGAGTTGCCAGACCTAGTGTCCAGAATAAGCTAAACCGATAACTGAAGTAGTACACGGCTACCAGATAAGCGGCATAGGGAACTAATGAATACAGACTGAACAGAGCGGTCACTCTCAAATCCGGCATGGTGCGCTCTGTGCCAATAATATAGTGGGCAATTAAGGCAAAAGTTGGAAATAAGGGCACCAAACCTGCAATGAAAAAACTTTTACTTTTGGAAAGTATCGCAATCAGCAGTACAGCCAGCGCCCCCAGCAGACACTTAAGAAACAGGGATACCATTGAAATCAATCCATCAAAAAAAGAGATTATAAGCGAGAGAAATAAAAATACTGTGAACAGTATTTTGTATTTACCACTAGAGTAAATATTCTACAACTGAGGCTTGAAGCTGGACAGCCAGACGGTATAGATATTTTTATTACATTATTATCTATGTTTTTTAATCGATACAAAGTGATGCATCGCTAAAATAGTAATGGAAGGTCAAAGCTTTTATTGTTAATAACAGCTTGTCACTGAAAGCAGGTTTCAATTTTTGATATCGATTACATCGTTGCTTTTATTTTTATCATGTTGTTTTTGATGGTTTTTTGTTTTTGGCTTGATGAGGTGTCATATCTCCTAATATAGCGATGTACTGATATGTTATTTGTCTTTTTTATTCCGGATATTTAATTGGGTGAATAAAGAGAGGAATAAAAATAAGTCATTGACTTTTTATTAAATGCATTGATATAACGGCGTTGCATATGAGCGCGATATTTTTATTAGCTACATATGATTTTGCATTGATGCAAACCAGCATTTTTATAAGAAGGTCTCAATGAAAAAACAAATAACGCCTTTATTAATTTTATTACCTTTTGGTCATATAGCGTCCGCTGCTGCACTGGAAACCAGTGCGTTTTATCCGGAGGAAGTCGAAATTCATTACAATCTCGGTCCTGAAATCTGTAAAGCCGACTTCCGGCCAGTCACGCGTTCAGAAGCACTGCGTTTTCGAGATTCGATCATGAATAAAATCGGAAAGTGGTCTTATGTGACTTTAGCCGATGGCTGGGTCATTATGGGGCCCGGTTACATGGGTGAAATTAAACAGGGAACCGCCAGCCATACCGCTTGTTATCCTCTTAATGCAGACACAAACATTTTATCTTTCCCTGCTATTTCCATTGATGAAGGCTCTAAAGAGCGAGTTGAATGGACATTGCTCAATGATCAGGACGGTTTTGTAAAACCTGCCGCGTATCTGGCTCACCATATGGGTTATGCCTGGGTGGGTGGTCCGAAAGGAAGCCAGGTTGGCGATGACATGAGAGTCTGGTGGGACAGTAACGAAAGCGCCTGGAAGATTCGGGGTAATGATGGCCCGTGTGACGGATACCGTTGTCAGGATATGACCACCATTAAGGCGAAAAACTTTGCATACACCATGGATCCGGCCTCATTTAAAATCGACGGTTCTATCGTGAATTCAAATAGTCAGCTGGTGAATACGATCTCCTCGACGGCGGTCAATAAAACCAGCATTCAGCAGCAATACGTCATTGATATCAGTTACAACACGTCAACCAGCTGGTCACAGAGTAATGATTACAGCTTCAGTGAAAGTATCGCAGTTTCCAGCACGTTCAAAAGTCCTGATGTCACAGGTGGCGTAGACAAATCGATTTCAGTCACTTTCGGCGCTACTCAGGCATGGGGAAGCACCAGTAGCGGTGAAGAAAGTAACAGAGTAACGATTCAGGCAAGACCGGTTGTACCGGCCAATAGCGCACTGAAAGTGCTGCTGAACGTGTACCGGGCTGATATCTCTTATCCTTACGTCTTTGACGCGGACGTATCGTATGAGCTGGGCTTTGATGGTTTCATGCGCTGGTCGGGCAACGGATTGCTGTGGCACCCGGAAGACAGACCCGATTTTAATACCAGCTTTGCTATTGGCCGCTTTGCCGGCAATGAAAAGAGTCTGGAATTCCAGTGGGATCACCGTGATATTACGGGCATGAACAAAACCTGGGACTGGAACTGGATCGCGCAAACGGCGGGTTCTTATGACACCCGTTATTGGTTAGGCAAAGTACTGGCGCCGAAGAAAGCACGCGTTAAAGGCCAGTTTTACGCCGAAGATCAGTTCACCGGCGAGCTGTATTTTGAAGAGATTGCTCTTCCTCAGGGTGACTCAAATACGGCCTCAATGGAAAAAAGCATTCAGGATCAACTTGAAGATGCCGGCTTGAAAGATGTTCAGGTCTCTGTCAGAAAAGCCAATACCGGGGTGTAACGCTCTGTAGCTAGAAGAAAAAAACCGGAAACCACAAAGGGGTTTCCGGTTTGTTCGGATCGCATTCCAATCGAAAGTACCTGTGCTTCAGGTTTGAACAGGCCGACAGTCAGGCCAAATCGATCAGTATATTGAGCCAATTTGCTTCACGGCAAAATAGGGCAGGTTATCTGTCAGCGTGACCTGGATTTGGGTGACGCTGCCATTGCGAATCGTTAAATTTGAATACCATTGAGGATTTTTCCAGTCGAGGCCAAGCACATCCGCCACTATGGCGCGAATTACGCCGCCGTGCGTAACGATCACGACATCGTGTCGCAGCTCGCTGACTATCCTGCTCCAGCAGGCAGTCACCCGCATACTGAAGCTTTCCAGTGATTCGGCATCAGGTAATCCTGAGCTGGCTGGGGCGTGCCAGAATTGCTCAAGCTGTTGCCACTCTACGCTCGCGCTGGTTATTTCCTCAAAGGGTGTGCCATCTAACTGACCAAAGTGCATTTCTTTTAATGCCGGTTCGCACACCAGAGTGTGTTCACCTGCCAGTAATTCAGCCAGCGATAAGCAGCGACGCAAAGGAGAGCTGATGACGGTTGTATAGTTGATACCAGCCTTGGTGAGAGAGTGGCAGATAGCCTGATTGGTCTCGGGACACACTGCTATATCCGTTGAGCCGTACAAAGCGGGTGCGCCATTGACTTTGCCGTGGCGGACTAATGTGACGGTGAAGGTTTTCACCTGGCGCTCCCTTTTAATTGGAGTGGCAAGCCGGCTGCCACCAGAGTCACCTCATCGGCAATGGCCGCAAACTGCTGATTCATGCGTCCGGCGTTGTCGACAAAATAGCGGCTCACTTCACCGAGCGGCACGACCCCCATGCCGACTTCGTTTGACACAAAGATCAACCGGGCCTGGCTGTCTTTTGCAGCCTGGACCAGTTCGGCAATGCGCGCTTCCAGCGCCTCGTTGCTGCATGTTTCTCCCAGAGAGAAAATAACGTTATTCAGCCAGAGGGTTAAACACTCAATCAACACCACATCGTTCGCGGTAAACTGAGTTAACAGATTTGCCAGTTCCAACGCACATTCGTGTTCAGCCCAGTCATCCCCACGTTGCTGCTGATGGTGTTTGATCCGCATGCGCATTTCATCATCAAAGGGTGTGGCGGTGGCGACATAATGCAGTCTATGACCCTGTGTGGCTTTTTCTTTGGCTTGCTGCTCGGCAAAACGTGATTTGCCGGATCGTGCACCACCAAGTATCAGGCTCAATGTTGCTTGCATCGTCATTTTATCCCCACTGGTTGTGAACTGAGGTGATAAGGATCAGGTAAATCAAGAGTTCCATGAGTTGCTGAGCGGCGCCCAGACAGTCACCGGTAAACCCGCCAAGCCGTGCATTCAGCCAGGCTTTGAAACCGATCCGAAACAGAACCGCCGCCACTATCAGCACCAGCGCCAGATCGGGCGTCAACACAAGGCAAACGAGGACACCGGTCGCCACTGAAAAGAGCAACTCAGGGACGGTCTGGGCATTGGCCAGAGGTTTGCTCTTGCTGGTACTGGCGTCGCTGACATAGGGCATGTCGAAAATCAGTGAGGCCGCCACTGTACGGCTGAGTGTGTAGGCAATCAGCAGGATCACGGCCAGTTCGGTGTGTACAGCCAGATAGCTGAGCATGATAAATTTACCCAGCAAGGCCATGATCAGGGTGGCGGCACCGTAAGTGCCGATCCGGCTGTCTTTCATTATGATCAGACGGCGTTCAGTCGTCATGCCACCGCCAATGCCGTCAGCCATGTCGGTCAGGCCATCCTCATGAAAAGCCCCGGTCAGAAGCAGGCTGAACACCATAGTGATAAAGACGGCAAACTGTGGTGGTAACCAGGCTGCCGACAGGCTGTAAGCAATGGCACACAGCGCCCCCAGCACTAGCCCAACCAGCGCAAAGTAACGCCCGGCCCGATTCATACGTTCGTCGGAATAAGGGGTTGACGCTGGAATGGGCAGGCGGCTGAAAAAAGACACCGCCAGACAAAACAACTGGTACTGATAACGAAGGTTGAACATTTACACCGTGACTCCGGCATCGGCGAAGCTGGCCATGTTATTGTAAAATTCAGCACTGGCACGAAGCAGAGGGTAGGCCAGTGCCGCACCTGTTCCTTCACCCAGACGCAAGCCTAAATCCAGCATAGGTTGAGCTTCAAGAAGGGCTAGCACTTTTTGATGTCCTTGCTCTTCAGAACGGTGCGCAAAAATCATCACATCACGAGCTTCCGGCTTGAGCAATGTGGCAATATAAGCGGCGATCGAAACGATAAACCCATCCACCAAAACCGGGACGCGTTGGTCACTGGCGGCCAGAAATGCGCCGACCATCTGAACGATTTCAAAACCGCCCAGCTCTGCGAGGGCACGTAATGGACCCGGTTCACCGTTTTCATTGTATCTGGCAACACCCTGACGAATCAGACTGATCTTGTTGCCCAGTTGGGCATCGCTGATCCCTGTGCCTTTACCGACGCAATAGGCCGCGTCTGTCATACTGAGCGCCGACAGTAAGGCGGAAGAGCTGCTGGTATTGGCAATGCCCATTTCTCCGAACATCAGCAGATTACAGCCCGCTGCTATGGTCTGTTTTGCAATCGCACTGCCCAACTCCAGCCCCTCGGCAACCTGCTGCTGACTCATGGCGGCTTTCTGGGCGAGGTTATGTGTTCCGGCACCCAGACGCTGGACGATGAAATCAGGATGATCGGTTTCCACCGGTAGCAGAATGCCGCAATCAATGACTTTCAGAACAATGTTGTTAATGCGGCAGAACTGATTGATAGCCGCACCGCCGGCAAGGAAATTGAGCACCATTTGCTGGGTTACTTCGCTGGGGGCAATACTGACGCCTTCTTTGGCAATGCCATGATCGCCGGCAAACAGCAGCATGGTGGGCTGAGTTAAGGAAATTTGAGAAACCGCCTCTTTCTGCCCCTGACTTTGTAATAAAGCAAGCTGGTGGGCTGTGGTTTCGAGTTGCCCCAACGCGCCCAGAGGCTTGGTTTTGTTATCTATGCGTTCCTGAATGACTGATGCGTGGCGAGTGTCTAACATGATTTCTAACGCTCCGGTTAAGTGTTTCCATAATCACTGTATTGCAGTTTACTCGCCAGTGGGGCCACTATCCAGTGAAAGCAAAGTGTTTGATATTGTTACGCCAAAATGACAGGAACAGAGAATGGAATTTGCAGGAGAGCTCAAATTTTTGGACGGGACGGTTCTTATCTTAAAAGAAGGCACTGCTTTGTCAGTTATTGACATCACAGGCCAGATAATACCTGGCCTGTGATTCATTTCCTTACGCCTTGAGCTGAACGTCCAGTTTCGCCAGCATAAGCTGTGCGGTCTGCAGAGCGCCTTCGACCCATCCCTGGCTGTGGGAGTAGGCCTCGCCACAGATATAAAGGTGAGTATTCGCTAATGGCTGGACGATGTTATTGGCCACATCATCACTTTGCACACCAATATTCCAGCTGTTCCAGCCGCCGCCATAAGGGTCATCACCCCAGTCACGAAATGCCGCCTGAAGCGGCAGCGTTTGCGCCTCATCTGTGGCAGACACATTATGCATCAGGTTAACCTGGCGGGTGACTTCGGTCATCATAGACTCAGGCGCCTGATGCGCTTCCCATTGCGGATCGACATTTTGCTGTTTCAACAGACGCCCGGTAAATGCCTTGTGTTCTGGTAAGGGCAGGACTTCCAGCTGTTGTTTCCATGCCAGGCCACGTTTTTGTCTGTAGCCATCCCAGAACCCCACATTGACGCCGTCATCATAACTTGCCATCAGGATTGCCGGGCCGTGTAACGCAGGCTGCCCCTCGTCGGTTGGCCAGTAATAGGTTTGCCGGACGGGCATGTCAGTCACGCTGCGTCCTGCTTCAATGCCGGATTGCTCAACCCACCAGGGGGATGCGTAAGTGGTAAATAATTTAAACAGCGGCCTTGGCGTAACACTGCCGGTTAAGGCTTTTACTTCTGGTTGCTGCAAAACAGGACAATTTGGTTCCAGTAAGTCGATGGCGCGTCTTGGCATAGCAAGCACAACATGCGTGGCTGTACACTGGATAGCATTGTATGCCGTGTCCGCCAATTCACTGGTGAAATTGAGGCTAAATACACCGTTCACCTGTTCAAAACCATTCAGTTTGTGACCGAGTAACAGCTCGCCACCAATCGCCTGAAGTTCTCTGGCCAGCGCTAATGGTACTGACTGGAAGCCTTGTTTAAAGCCGAGGTATTCGACACCATCACCGAAATCGGTCAGAAACCAGGGGATGGCATCGGCGGCATTCCAGTTAGACAAGGTAGAATTGTAGCCACCGGCATCGCGGCAGTAACTGTAGTCTTCGCTGCTCATGACAACTTGCAGAACATTCCAAAAGCCTTGTTCGTACAGCATTTTGCCATTGAATTCCGCATTCATTGCCATTTCACGGCGCTGTTGTTCCGTAAGATCAATGGCGGTAATGCCGGGAACGATTTTATCGAATGCCTCAATAACCAAAGCGCCGGGTGTTTTACCGAAAGCGTCAGGACTGTAGTTGTATGGCACAGCATGCGGGTTATTTTGATAATCCCAGAGCCGGAGCCGTACATCGCGTAAAAAGGCGATATTGGCCGGTGTATCGACCGGGAAAGGGTAGGTTTCTATCGGATCTGGCAGCGAAGAAAACTGGTTGATTTCATTCAGTAATGCGTGGATCAGTGGCTGCCGCTTGACATCCAGAATGCGCATGCCACCCAGCTCAGCGACCATGTTATTGACATCCGGCGCCTTGACCGACAGTAAACGGCCACCGACGCGATCGCTGCCTTCAAAAACAGCAATGCGCTTACCGGGGAAGTTCTTTTTTAACTGCCAGGCGCTGTAAACGCCCGATACACCAGCACCAATAATGGCGACATCATAATGTTCACTCATATTACTTTTCCTTGTAGATAGAATGTGGCGGATCAGGCCAGAGTGCTGACATTATCCGGATTGATTTCATCCAGAAGCTGCTTGTGGAAATAATTCAGAGGCGGACGTCGATACGTCGGTGACGTTTTGAGCGCCCCCCGCTTTGTTGGACTGCGGCTGGATCGCGTTCAGTACGGATGTCCAGCACATAAGGTTTGTTTTCATTCAGTACGTAGTGAATCGCTTGCTGTAAAGCGGCATTCAGGTCGCCTGTTTTTTCTACTACTTGCCCCTGAATATCCGCCCCCATTGCATTGGCGATCTGATGGAAATTGAGCTGAGGATGCTGCAACGACAGATAATCAACGTCGTAATTATGGTAACTGGTTGGATCGGCAGGGTCGGGCTCTACCGGCTTTTTCTTTGGTTCCCAGCCATAAGAGCCAATCACCTCTTCGAGGCCATTTTGCAAGGTATGGTATTCCCGGTTATTGGTGATGATGTATAACACGGCGAGCTGATATTTGGCGGCACTCCACCACACTTGCGGGTAAAACAGGGACGAACCATCACCGACCGCATTGATCACCAGTTTGGGGGTGACACCCTGAATCGCGGTGGGTTGAATTTTAATACCCAGCGATGCGGGCATTGACCAGCCGAGTGAACCGCCTGATACGCAGTAGTAGCTTACCGGCTTACTCATTTCCTGATTCAGCGGCATCAGGTATTGAAAGCTTGGGCTGTCAGACACGGCCTCATGCACATAGACAAACTCGTTCGCCAGCCCTTGTTGGGTAATGGCCTGAGATAAATAGTGCGGGATCAGTGCCGGGTTAATGGTACCTGAGGCGTCTTGCTGGGCTTGCTGTAAATACGCATCCCAGTCCTGACGGCGCTGTTCGCAAAGCTTGCTCAATAACTGATTGCGGGCGTCCCTTTCGCGCTGCATGTCACCGGAAACAGGCAATTCGGCCATGACTTGATTCAGTTTTTCCAGGCTGGCTCTGATCCCACCCAGCACGGCATGCCTGCCGTAGTAGTTTTTACCTATGTCCCAGGTATTATTTGAAAGGTACAAAATGTCCACAGACGTCGGGATTAGCGGCCCATCCGCATAATTAAACACAGTAACCTGGGCCTGATTACTGTAGCCCACCAGAAAAGCCACATCATGCTGCTGATAGATGGCTTGCAGCATGGCCTGATTACCCGGCAGCTCTCCCTGCCAGTGATAGTCATCGTTCGGGAAGTTTGCCAAACTACTGAAGGTCTGCAACGCCACAGGCGCACCGACAGTTTGCGCTAATACTTGCAATTGTTCCGAGGCGTTGTCGTACCCGACACCGTCACCGGCAATGATGATAGGGTTTTTGGCCTGTGCAAAGCGCTCAGCCAAACGCCTGATTTCATCCGGATCACCGGCGAAATTGGTCGGAATACGAGTAATACCCGGCAGCTTTTCAGGCAGGCTTGGCAAGGGTTTTGCCATCATGAATTCCCAGGGAATAGAGATAAACACCGGGCCACAAGCCGGGGCTTTGGCTTCTTTGAAGGCCCTTTGCAGCACCAGTGGGAATTCGTAAGGTGTGCGCAGTTCATGCGACCATTTACAGTACTGACTGGCTAACTCTTTGATGTTGGACGAAAGCAGAGGTTCTTGCGTGACCAGCTCGTTTTGTTGCTGGCAGCAGAGTATAACCAGCGGCGTGTGAGAGCGATAAGCGTTGAACAGGTTGCCGATACCGTGTGCGATGCCCGGTGTGATGTGAACGACCAGCACCCCGGGTTCACCCGTCATGCGTGCCGCGCCCATGGCCGCACCCATAGCAATGTTTTCGTGTAAACATTCGACATACTCGACATTATTTTCAGCGTAGGAGGTGCCGTCGATAATTGGAATTTCATTGGTGCCAGGAACGCCAAAAATTTGGCGGATATTGAGTTCATTGAGCGCATCATATAAATAATCGCGCATGATGCGAGGAGGCATGTCAGACATGAATTATCCTTGTTGATAGAGGGTACAGCTCGCTCCCTGTTAATAAGATGTAATTAGAAGGTTACTTTTTGGTATTTCGACATTAGTTCAGGGTTGAGTGTTCTTCAAACTTATTGGTTAAGTTTTAAGATGTGTCTGAATGGTTTTTAATTGACATTAATGTCATTAAAATATTTACTCAAGGTTAACGCGTTAAGAAAAAAGGGATTTGATGGATTATAAATCCAGTTCTTTATTGAGCGTATTTTCAGAACAGGATAAAGCAATGGAGATACTCGCTTTTTTAGGAACTGTTTTTATCTTTCTAGGGAAGATTTTGCCATTAATCACCTTGGTAAGGGGGATTAATAAATACAAATCAAGTTTGTAGAATTTTAATAACTATTGAGCCAAAATTTTTTAATACCACAATCGAGTGACATTAAAATTTGAGCATTGAAAGTTGTGATACACAGGCGGCCTTTTTCAAGCCGCCTGTTTTTTTGCAATGAAGGGATTTTTCACGAGGGCCACTAATCCAGCTTCTGGAAGTCAAAGACAGTGGTCATGAGTGTTCTAACGCTGAATAAACGGTTTCAGCATACTTTATTGCTGACTTCCTGTTTCCTGGGGAGTTCTTCTACAGGCGGTTCAGGTTGCGTTAGTGAAGCAATCACAGAAGTGGCGCATCGTGATCCATGTTCAACAATTAGATCCAGAGCGCTGGTAAATAAGAAGTTTCCGTTAGTGATTTCACCCAAAGCAAAAATGTTGGCATGTGCGAATCCTCTGTCATCAAGAACCTGATAGGTTTTATTGAGTATTTGTAACCCGCCATGGGGATGACTGACGGCAAGTCCTGACTCAAACAAGTGATGTAATAGAGGCGAGTCTGCCTGAGTGAGATCCCGCGCATTCCCGGTCGCATACACAATGGCATCAGCCTGCGGATTAGTCTCGACGCCAACCTGATAGCTTAATTGCCCGGACTTGACAGCGTTAAATAATTTTACTGCATTCTCTTTCGGAATAGATACCCGTAGTGCCATGGCATTAGACCAGCTATCAGTGAAGAAACGCTGTTTATCTTCCTCGATCAGCTTGCGCCAGATAATATCTAATGCAGCATTGGCGCTGTAAAGAATCGCTTGCCAGCCTCTGGGCCCGTTGGCGAGTTCAATTTCTGTGCTGAGAAAGTAGTGAAAATTAGTCACGGGTGGTGTAGGGAACTGCAGCGATTCCAGTGTATCTTCATTATGTTTTCGGTAATGGTTGAGTTCTTGCTGGAATAACCGAGCTAAATCAGCAAGCGTTACTGTCCCGAAGTTCCGTTCAATATATCCCGGAGATAAAAATTGATTTCGATATGTCCCTTGCGTTCCCCGCACACTTGGGAAAAAACCACCTCGTGATCGGAACTGGATCTTTCCTTTATGGCCGCGTTCAAGTAGTCCAATGGCGACGTCGATAGCGCTGAGCCGGGCGCCGACGATGACGACGTCGTCATTAAGGTCAATGGCACGGGTCACTGAACGTACGGGATACGGGCTTGAAAAGACTTTCGCTGAGTGCTGTGAATGCTCCATGATTTTATTATGTGTGCCGCAAGCAAGAATCACAGCATCACTGTTTAATTGGTGTCCGCACTCTGTGGAAATGCTATATCCGGTAGAGTCGGAACAAATCTCAACTGAGGAAACGGCTGCTGCAACCGTCAAAATGAAGATGTTTTTTTCGGCCGCTTGCCGGATAACCCGGTAAAACCGATCTTGCATATAGCGGCCAAATAACGCTCTGGGAGCATAGCTGGATGATTCAATGGTGAAATCTGGATAATCCGGTTGCCATTTTGACTCGTGCGCTTTGAGCCAGTGCATGAAGTCACCGGGTAGATCGGGCAGTCCGGAAATCACACCTGCCTGGGTATTAAGAAGATTGGAATGACTATCCTCCGTATAAGCATTACCCACACCCCAGACACTTTTTTTCTCAATGACAAAAATCACAACATCCTGATTGGGTTGACAGTTCCAGTGACGAGTAAAAGCATCAAGAAAGGCCAGTGATGACGCTCCGCCGCCGACAAGGGTTAAGGTGATTCGTTTCATCATTCTATTCCTCACATGCATCAGTGGAAGTAAAAAGTAAGCTTCGTAACCCCAGCCCCAGCACTAAAACAGCCACCGAGAAAAGCAAGGCCGAATCTGTCTCAAAGAACTGACTGATAAGGCCTGCCCAGAATGAACCGGTTGCCTGAGCCAGATACATGACAATCAGGTATATCGCGATGACACGCGAGAGGATTTGCCGTGGAAAAGAGGATTGAATCTCACCATTGAGCAAGGTGACTGCCATGCTCCAACTCAGCCCAAAAACCATGAGAGCAGCGAAAATGACAGTCAGATTACTGCTTAGCCAGATGGTGGCAATCGACGAGATCATCAGGCTATAGCACAACCAGTAACCCTGGTGATTGTGGCGAAGTTTCAGCACAGCCGGTAATACGATAACCGTTAACAGTGCGCCCAGACCTGTGGCTCCCATCAAGGTGCCTTGTCCGGCCGTGCTCTGGTTTAAGTGATATTTGGCGATAAAAGGCATCATTGACCAGATCACGCTGCCAGCAAAGAACAAAACACAGGCATCAAATGTGCAGCGGCGAAACAGCCCGGAGGCAGAAATTTGTTGCCACGCATTACGAATGGATACAAAAGCGGGCTGGTCGGTACTGGCCGTCCGTTCGTTGTAAAATCCCCGGAAAAAATAGGCTGAAACGGCAAGCAGCAAAGTCGCCGTGACCAAGTAAACCTGATAGTAAGCCAGCATAAGCAGCAATGTTCCTGCGACGGCAGGGCCGACAGCACGGGCAATATTGAAACCCAGGTTGTTGAGGACAGCCGCATGTTTGACCTGGTCGCCGGGCACGGTCAGCGCAATCCCTGCCTGTGCAACGGGCATGCGGAAGACGGTTGCGACAGAGAATGCAGCCGTCACCCCAACCAGCAATGCCGGGGAAAGCAGCCCCTGCCAGGTTGCGGCTGCTAGGGTTAACGAAACCAGGCCAAGGCTGAGCTGAGCGACAGTCAGAACCAGAGGCTTGCTGAATCTGTCGCCAATCTGACCCGCCAGAATGCCAAACAACAAGAAGGGTAAGGTTGCTGCGACCTGTACCAGCGAGTTGACGGCAGGGGAGGTCGACAAATGCGTTAAAGCGATTGAAGAGGTTGTATTCTGAATCCAAATTGCGCTGTTACTCATGATGTTCGCCAGCCAGAAATGGCGATACTTCGGATTTCTTGCCACAGCAATTAACTCTGCATGCATGATGTCACCTCCTCAGCCTCTGCAGACCAGATGAATTCGCTGGCAGCCCATTGCGCAATGTCGCGGAAAATCTTTTCCATACTCGCTTCGCTATCAGCTTTGACAATCACGTGAATCAGAGCATCGTTTGACATAGTCATGGCATTGTAGTGCTGTCCGGAAATTGCTCTGGATTGGAATTTGACGATTCCCTCATGTCTGAAGGGGGGATTTCCGGAACAGCTCAAACGGCCTGTTTGTGGCGGAAGCTGGAATCGGCCTCCGAGCTGCCCCGGAGTCATGGCTTGCGGGCAAAGTGACTCTGAGTTGAATTCGGCATGCAAATAGGCTTCAACGACATTCACGCCGTAAGCCAGTTCAACTTCAGTGACAAGATCGTTGCCTCCTAACCGGCAGGCAATCTCACACAGGGTGATGTGCTGATCGTTTCCCACGAAGCATTCAATATGGAAGAGGGAGTGCTCAGGAGTCGGGAAGACATGTTCGAGTAAATATCTGCTGAATTCAGTCAAAGGGCGATAAAGAGGGTTTGATTCAGACAGAGTGTACGAGCCAAGGCTTTGGCCACCAACGAAATCCATACAGTTCCCCACATACTTGGCAGGGCTGCATACAGACATTTTTCCGTTTACTACCAGACCGTCGACGTGAAAGACTTCCCCTTCAATGAAGGGTTCAATGATCATATCCGTTGGGTCAATGTCGGTACCGATTTCAGCCCAATGTTCGCAAGAGGTGACTTTGAGCGTTTGCTGGGAGCCGCGGCCAGATTTCGGCTTTATCACGACGGGATAAGGTAACGACTGCCAATTGGCAACCTGATTGGCATCCTGCGGCATTGCGGTGACCACGCCATAACGGGCGGCATGCTGTTTCATCAGGATTTTATCTCTGAACAGTATGGCTTGGTCAAAACGCTGTCCGGGAATATCAAGAATTTCACGGATGTGCGCTGCTCTAAGTATGTCTCCTTCGGAAAAGGCGATGACAGTTTCAATAGCAGGCAGCACCCCATTATCGGTTAATCGCTGTAAAAGCTCAGTCGCCGGGTGGGAAAAATAGTGATCCAATTCGATGATCACACCAAATTGAGATGTCAGTTCGCTTCTGTTTTCTGCAGATAACTGTTCTGTGATTAAGATGCTGTCTCCCTGAAAATATGTTTCCCGGATGCGGTGCTGAATAGACAATATAAACTTTTTACTGGATAAAATGAGAGCTGACATAACGATCCTCTGTTGTACCACCTGTTTATTGATTCGATTGTTTTTATTTGTAGCAGTAATGTAGATGTAATAACCAAGAAATAAGGTTTTTATGGTTCATCAATCCGTAGTATCGGCAGGGATACTTGCCCATTCAGCGCTGAAATGGAATTAATGTGGTACTTATATATGCAACTATGTGATCATGATCGAATTACATGGAAGATTGACAGTGTTTACTGGTGGATTGCGCCTCTGAAACTAATAGTTTCGCTCTGTGTTGTTGGTTATTTTTCAGGGATTGATGGCGATCGGATGCACGCGATTGTGAAACAAAGTGTGGGGACTTTCTTTGACCGTTATCTGAATGATACCGAGATAGAATGGCCGGAGTCTGATGCCGTAACGATTCAAGTGAAATAAGCACTGAAGTCAGTGACGTTATAAAGAAGTCACATCAGAAACCGCTCACCGTTGGGCGGTTTTTGATGATATTCACTTCCGGTCGTGCGCCTGAGAGGCTCGTTCAGGAGCGTCTACTCAGTGCAGACAGAACTGGCGCTGAGCGAAATTTTACATGTGTTGTGCTGAGGCTGATGCCAGTAGCTATTGTCAAAAGCAGTGTTGCAGCCAGCATCTTCCATCAGTGCCACATCACCGTCGCACAACAACATCACGGCATTATCGCCCTGAATCTCTAAAATCACCTGATACTCGTTGAGTTTAGCCAGTTTGTCGGGTGCGGAAGACATGGCTTTCGCAATGATTTGGTCATCAGCAAGATTGTTTATCTCGCCAAACTTAATCTCACCATCTACTGCTTGTGCGACATCTTTTAAGATAGACGCCAGGTCATACATGGTTTCATCGGAATACTCTGCCTGGGCGGAGCATGACGTTAATGCCATCAACAGAGCGAGCTTGATTAACAGTTTCATAATTTTTCCCATGCGGTTAATACACCGTTTTCACATTGGCCAGTATCAAGGTTCCAGTCCTTAAAGAAGTCTGTGGGCCCATTTTCAAAGACAGCCTCAGCCGTTTTCTCCCAAAACAATTGGATGGTCGACACGGCCCGCTCAAATACCTCGTCATAGTGTTGGATGCCATGCGGGGTTTGTAATTCTGCGATGAATTCACGATTTACTTCTTCTGAAAGCGGGTAAGTCAGGCCTTGCGAAGAGGCAACATGTCGAGCCCAGGCAAAAAGTTTGTGGGATTCTTCTGCGTTATTAACCACGAATTGAAAACCGTGATGCCAGCGGTTAATGTCTGGTGGACACTCTTGAGCATAGAGAGGGTAAACCGCGACCAGGGCAGTCTGCCAGACATCATGAATGATCAGATCGATGGAATCCTCATTGCTATCATCCACGCAGCTGCCAATATTTTCTTTTACCCGGTCTGCGAGACCAATGTCCCCTAAATTCATGACCTTATACCAAATATAAGTATCCTGATGCATTTCACAGATCCGGTGATCTTTGGCGTTCTCACTGTAAGGGCCAACCTTCAGCTCTACAACCGGGTGGATGGTGATATCCGCAGCCACATGAGCAACAAACCCACACAACCACGCGAATGCTTTCTCTTGGTTGCGCTCGTCCAGTCTTTTGATGAGATCGATCAGGGTAGCAATGAATTTACCTACCTCGTTGTAGTGCATCTCATCCGCCCATTTATTTTGAGCATGATTTCCGACTGCAAGGTAGGGGTAATCTGGGCTGACACAGCCAAATTCTAAGAACGCTTTGTATTGAGACAGCGTTTTCTTCACGTGTTTCGGAACGTTCAGATTTCTGAGCGCTGTATTCTCAGAAGCTTTATTGACGGTTGATATATGAGCAAATGCACCAGGCATAATCTTCTCCATTCATATGGCTGGAGAGATTGTAGACGGTGTGAATGAATAATTATGCGATCTGATTCATACAATGACAGTGTGGTTCTGTCGCGATTTGGTATGATTTAGTGCTTTTTTCTGTGTTTCTCTTTCCGTATATTGTGCGTCGGCTAATCAGTGTGCGGGTTTCTGGTCATCCCGAGAGAATGTTGACATCGGATCATTGGGTTGCAGTAGTTGTGTTGCTGAGTTGAGCAGTTTCCGGGTGTAAAGCGAGGAGAGAAAGAAAAGTGTTGGGTATTGAGAATTTATGGTTGTTTGTTGTCTCCGGCTTGTTACTGAATATGATTCCCGGCCCTGACTCGTTGCTGATTGCCGGGCGAGCGGCAACGCAGGGGTTTAAAGCGGGCTCTGCGGCTGCGCTCGGGATTGGTTCCGGGACGCTGATCCATATTGTCGCCGCCGCCCTGGGATTATCCGCTGTGCTGGCCACTTCTGCGACCGCGTTTACTGTGGTTAAGGTGCTGGGTGGGGCATACCTTATCTATATGGCAATCAGTATGCTCAGAAGCAGCAGTGCGGCCGGTAATACTGAGGTAATGAAAAAGCCAAAGGCATCGTTGAAGCGAATTTACTATCAGGGATTCATCACCAACCTGTTTAACCCCAAAATCGCTGTTTTCTTTCTGGCATTTATGCCGCAGTTTATCTCGGTATCCAGCGATAATAAGGCATTGGCATTTATCGTTCTCGGACTGATTTTTAACGTTAACGGCATGTTGTGGTGCCATTTTATCGCCTGGATTTCTGCGTCGCTTAGCCATAGATTGTCAGTTGGTGTCGCGACCAAGAAATGGTTATCCCGCTTTACGGCAAGCCTGTTTGGGGTGTTTGGGATCCGGTTGTTGCTCACTTCACAAAGCTAACCGGTAGGAAGTAGAGAAGCATGAATTATTGCTGTGTGGGGTATAAACAAAAAGCGAGGCCATGCGCCTCGCTTTGTTTTACGTCGCTATCAGGATTGATTAATCCTCGATATAGTTCTCAATGCCAGGGCAAGAACAGACCAGGTTACGGTCACCGAAGACGTTATCAACACGGTTGACGGTTGGCCAGTACTTGGCACCTTTGCTGTGCGCGGATGGGTAGCAAGCCAGCTCGCGGCTGTAAGCGTGGGTCCATTCCGCATCCATCAGATCAACCTGAGTGTGCGGTGCATTGACCAATGGGTTGTCTTCCAGCGTCCACTCACCAGACTGCACGCGGGCGATTTCCTGACGAATGGCAATCATGGCGTCACAGAAGCGATCCAGCTCGGTCAGATCTTCCGACTCGGTCGGCTCGATCATCAGGGTGCCGGCGACCGGGAAAGACATAGTCGGCGCGTGGAAGCCATAGTCCATCAAACGCTTCGCGACGTCTTCTTCTGAGATGCCAGAGGCTTCTTTCAGCGGACGGATGTCGATAATACACTCGTGCGCAATACGGCCGTGAGTACCGCGGTACAGCACAGGGTAGTGATCACGCAGGCGCTCCATCACGTAGTTAGCGTTCAGAATGGCCAGTTTCGTGGCTTGCGTCAGTCCCTCAGATCCCATCATCGCAATGTAAGCGTAAGAGATTGGCAGAATCGAGGCTGAACCCAGTTCGGCAGCAGAAACTGCGTACTGAGCACCTTCGGTTGCTTTCACTGATTCAACATGGCCCGGCAGGAAAGGCGCCAGGTGTGATTTCACACCGATTGGTCCCATACCCGGACCGCCACCACCGTGTGGAATACAGAAGGTTTTGTGCAGGTTCAGGTGCGAGACGTCCGAACCGATAAAACCAGGGTTGGTCAGGCCAACCTGAGCGTTCATGTTGGCGCCGTCCAGGTAAACCTGACCGCCAGCAGCATGAACCAGTTCGCACACTTCGCGCACCGCTTCTTCATACACACCGTGCGTCGACGGGTAAGTAATCATGATGCACGACAGGTTATCGCGGTGTTTTTCAATTTTCGCTTTCAGATCTTCGACATCGATGTTGCCGTTGGCATCACAGCCAACCACCACAACTTTCATCGAGACCATGGCAGCAGAAGCCGGGTTAGTACCGTGCGCCGAACTTGGGATCAGACACACGTTACGGTGGCTGTCGCCATTGGCCGCATGGTAGCGTTGAATGGCAATCAGACCGGCGTATTCACCCTGCGCGCCAGAGTTAGGCTGCAGTGAGAAGGCATCGTAGCCGGTGATTTCACACAGCATTTCAGACAGCTTGCTCGCCAGTTCCTGATAACCCTGAGTCTGATCGGCCGGTGCAAACGGATGCAAGCCGCCAAATTCAGGCCAGGTCACAGGGATCATTTCTGCTGCGGCATTGAGCTTCATGGTGCAGCTGCCCAGCGGAATCATACCGTGGGTCAGAGAATAGTCTTTGTTTTCCAGTTTCTTCATGTAACGCATCATTTGCGTTTCACTGTGGTACTGGTTAAACACAGGGTGAGTCAGGAACTCTGTAGTGCGGCGACAGCTTTGCGGAATAGCGGCAAATTCGTCAGCGGCAATATCGTCTGTGAAAGCAGTGGCTTTCAGTGCCTGACCGGTGAAGATCTCCAGCAGTTCTTCGACGTCAGTGACTTTGGTGGTTTCATCCAGGCTGACACCCAGCTTGTCGCTGTATTTGCGCAGATTGATACCGGCAGCCAGTGCTTTCTTGTAGATAGCATCGGTTTGTTTGCCTGAGTTGATGGTCACAGTATCGAAGAAGGTATCGTTCACCAGTTCCAGACCCGCGTTACGCAGACCCGCAGCCAGAATCGCCGTCAGGTGGTGAACGCGGCGACCGATTTTACGCAGGCCTTCCGGACCGTGGTACAGCGCATAGAAGGCCGCCATATTGGCCAGCAGCGCCTGAGCGGTACAGATGTTGGAGGTCGCTTTTTCGCGGCGGATATGCTGCTCACGCGTTTGCATCGCCATACGCAGCGCCTGATTGCCTTTGGCATCTTTTGATACACCGATAACACGGCCTGGCATGGTACGTTTGTGCTGATCTTTAGTTGCCATGAAGCCAGCATGCGGGCCACCAAAGCCCATTGGTACGCCGAAGCGTTGTGCACTGCCGATGACCACGTCAGCACCCATTTCGCCCGGCGCTTTCAGGATAGTCAGTGCCAGCAGATCAGAAGCAACCGCCACCAGTGTTTTCTTGGCGTGTGCTTTTTCAATGATGTCAGTCAGATCGGCAATAGCACCTGTTGTGCCCGGGTATTGAACCAGCGCACCGAATACCTCGTGGTTGCCCAGCTCTTCAGCTTGGCCACGGATGATCTCAATACCTATGTATTCTGCACGGGTCACGACCACGTCGATGGTTTGCGGGTGCAGGTCGGTAGAGATGAAGAAGGCTTTGCTCTTGCTCTTGCTGGCACGCTGACACAGGGTCATGGCTTCTGCGGCTGCAGTGGCTTCGTCCAGCAGGGAGGCATTCGCCAGTTCCATACCGGTCAGATCCATGATCATCTGCTGGTAGTTCAGCAGTGATTCCAGGCGGCCCTGAGAAATTTCTGGCTGATACGGTGTGTAAGCCGTGTACCAGCCAGGATTTTCCAGCACGTTACGCAGAATGACATTCGGCGTTAAGGTGTTGTAGTAACCCTGACCGATGAAACTGCGGTTGATGACGTTCTTACGGGCAACAGTCTTCAGCGCAGACAGCATGTCTGCTTCGCTTTGTGGCTGATCCAGCTTCATCGCTTCTTTCAGACGGATGGAAGCCGGTACAGTTTCTTCAATCAACTTGTCAATGCTGTCGGCGCCAATGGTCTGCAGCATTTTTGTCTGCTGTGCGTCATTTGGGCCGTTGTGACGGGCAGCGAAAGCTTTGTCGTCACTGAGTGCATGTAAAAGGTTCATGTCGGTCATGGTTCTTTCCTGAACAGTTACTACACATTGCCAGTGAATATCTGGGCAATGGCGAGAATTCTCTTGGGTGGAAAAACGGCTTTCGTGTTGAAAGCCGCGGTGTTCCATTACTCTTCGATAGCCGCCTGATATTGGTCAGCATCGATCAGTTTGCTCAGTTCTTCAACGTCAGCAATCTTGATTTTAGCAATCCAGCCGCCTTCGAACGGTGCTTCGTTGATCAGTTCCGGGCTGTCGCTCAGCTCTTCGTTGATCTCAACGATTTCGCCTGTCACAGGGGCATAAATGTCAGAGGCCGCTTTCACAGATTCAACCAGAGAGAAAGACTCACCGGCTTCGGTGCTGTCGCCCACTTCTGGCAGGTCTACGAAAACCACGTCGCCCAGCAGGCCCTGAGCGTGGTCAGTGATACCCATGGTGATAGTACCGTCGCCGTTGTCGCGGACCCACTCGTGGCTTTCAGTAAACTTTAGGTTGCTCATTTAAATCTCCTCGCGCAATGTTTCTGCATCTTTGTTATTTGTGAGGGCAGGCGGGAATCGAAAGCTGCCTGCCGACCATTTTCTGTCACATTAAAATGAATTTACTGGTACAGCGGGAAGCGGCTGCACAGTTTCTGTACCTGCTGCTTCACGCGTTGTTCTGTTTCGCTGTTATCGTCCGGACTGGCTGCCAGGCCATCCAGCACATCGCCGATCCACTCACCGATTTGTTTGAATTCGGCTTCGCCAAAACCGCGACTGGTGCCAGCCGGTGTACCGAGGCGGATACCTGATGTCACCATAGGCTTTTCAGGATCAAACGGGATACCGTTCTTATTGCAGGTGATACCGGCGCGTTCCAGTGCCTCTTCCGCCTGATTGCCTTTCAGGCCTTTCGGACGCAGGTCAACCAGCATCAGATGGGTATCCGTGCCGCCAGTGACAATGTCACAACCGCGTGCCTGCAGCGTCTCTGCCAACACCTTGGCATTGTTGATCACATTTTTGATGTACAACTTGAATTCGGGTTCCAGCGCTTCACCCAGGGCAACGGCTTTACCGGCAATGACATGCATCAGCGGGCCGCCCTGCAGGCCTGGGAACACGGCAGAATTGATCTTTTTATTAATGTCTTCGTGGTTGGTCAGAATCATACCGCCACGAGGGCCACGCAGGGTTTTGTGTGTTGTTGTGGTGACAACATGCGCGTGCGGCAGGGGTGACGGGTGTTCACCGGCTGCAATCAAACCTGCGATGTGCGCCATATCGACCATCAGATAGGCACCGACTTCATCGGCAATGGCGCGGAATTTTTCGAAGTCCACCTGACGCGGAATCGCAGAACCGCCGGCAATGATCATTTTGGGTTTGTGCTCAAGTGCCAGCTCGCGCACCTGATCGTAATCAATGTCGCAGCTGCCCTGACGTACGCCGTACTGAACGGCGTTGAACCATTTGCCCGACAGGGCAGGGCGCGCACCGTGAGTCAGGTGGCCGCCGGCATCCAGAGACATCCCCAGAATGGTATCGCCCGGCTGCAGCAGTGCCAGCATGACAGCGCCGTTTGCCTGGGCGCCCGAGTGCGGTTGAACGTTGACGTATTCACACTGGAAAAGCTGTCTGGCGCGCGCAATGGCAATACGCTCAACTTCATCAACATGCTCACAGCCACCGTAGTAACGGCGTCCTGCGTAACCTTCAGCGTATTTGTTGGTCAGGCAGGTGCCTTGAGCTTGCATGACGGCTTTGGAGACGATGTTCTCAGAGGCAATCAGCTCAATTTGCTGATTCTGGCGGTTCAGCTCTGCGGCAATACCGGCATTCACTGCGCCATCAACCTCGGCAAGGTTGGTTGAGAAGAACATTTCCAAGTCGTGGTTTTGGTATGAAGCTTTCATTTCACGTTATCCTCAATTCGCGCTCTGAACCGGTTCGTGCTGTACGGTGATATCGGTACGCAGAGCGGTATATGTCGTTATGTCTCGTTGTTATCGCTTCCCTGGCTTAAGCGAAGCACCGAAGTGCATTTGCCTAACAAGTGCGTTACATACGTTTCTATTGATAACGGATCAAACCAGAATTTCCAATAGTGGATTATCGTTCACTTTAGTGGCCGCAATCTTACGCAAACGTTTGCTTCTTGTCATGTAAATTTCTATGATAGGGACCAAATTTTCGCTATTTATCTGGCGGAAATGTGTGTCAGCTCTAATTCTTTTTAGTGGCTGATGCCAGTAATCATGCACTCTGATGGCCGATTATGCTGCTTTTTGCGTTGTCATTGTAACGATATCTGCGTTGGAAAATCTGAGTGTCTGGCCCTGGAAAAAGCGTCAGGGTTTACCTTGTGTTTCCTATTGGAAACTTTATTTCAAATATGTTGTGTAGGTCATGGTTTTGCCTTTGCCTGGCTTCCCACTTGTTAACAGCTTGTGTAAGAATGATTGAAAGACGTGCCTCGGAGGGCAAAATGAGTAGTGATGAACAGCAAGTGGATCCGTACCCATCACTGACTGTCGCCAGGGAACGGGAGTCAGAGAATATTGAGCCGTTGCAGTTAGGCAAGCGGTTGAAAGAAATACGTATGGCTCATGGTCTGACCTTGGAAGAGGCCAGCAAGCGCACCGGATTGGCGCGTTCAACCTTGTCTAAAATTGAGAATGAACAAATCTCGCCGACTTTCCAGGCGATGCAGAAACTGGCCACCGGATTACAGATAGATATTCCGCAACTGTTTGCGCCGCCCAAGCAGCTGGTTGCCACCGGGCGGAGAGATATCACTCGCCAGGGTGAAGGCAAGCCACATCCCACCACGACCTATGAGCATGAATTGCTGGCGACCCAGTTACGCAATAAGAAAATGATGCCTTTTAAGTCGCGGGTTCGTGCCCGTCATTTTGATGATTATTCAGACTGGATCCGGCATGACGGCGAAGAGTTTTTACTTGTGCTGTCGGGGAAAATTACCTTTTTTTCGGAGTTCTATGAACCGGTACGCCTGAGTGAAGGTGATTCAGTGTATTACGATGCCACCATGGGGCACATGCTGGTGTCAGTCAGCGATGAAGACGCCCTTATTCTTTGGGTGACAGCGTCATAACCGTCGTGTTATCGCGGAAACAGACACAATGGCAGAGGGAGGAAACACCGTCTCTGTCGCACTTTGAGAACGGCTAGGTTGAGAGATAAGAAACTTTATCTACTATTGGAAACAAGAGATACAGTTTATCTACCTGCTAGCAACATCTACACAGTGACAGGTTAAGTCAATCTGCCACAGAAATTGATGCAACAGCCGCTGTGCGGTGAATGGAGTAAATATCAATGTCTCAGGATCTTCTTGTTACACCTTTGCATGCCCTTCACATTGAGATGGGTGCCAAAATGGTTCCGTTTGCAGGCTACGACATGCCAGTGCAATACGCACTGGGTGTGCGTAAAGAGCACATTCATTGCCGTGAATCAGCCGGTTTGTTTGATGTTTCCCACATGGGTCAGCTGCGTTTACATGGTGAAAATGCGGCGAAAGCCCTGGAAACACTGGTCCCTGTCGACATCATTGATCTGCCGGAAGGCAAGCAGCGTTATGCTTTCTTTACCAATGAAAACGGCGGCATTTTAGATGACCTGATGGTGACCAACTTTGGTGACCACTTGTTTGTTGTGGTCAATGCGGCGTGTAAAGAGCAAGACATTGCGCACATCCAGGCGCACCTTCCTGCTGATGTGACGCTGGAAATCATTGACGATCGTGCGCTGCTTGCCCTGCAAGGCCCGAAAGCCGCTGAGGTGCTGGCGCGGCTGAACCCAGCCGTCAGCGATATGCTGTTTATGGATGCCACTAAACTGGACCTGCTGGGCGCAGAATGCTATATCAGCCGTTCTGGATACACAGGTGAAGACGGTTACGAAATTTCCGTACCGTCAGATAAAGCGGAAGAGCTGGCGCGTACCTTACTGGCCTACGGCGAAGTCGAGTGGATTGGTCTGGGCGCACGGGATTCACTGCGCCTTGAGTGTGGCCTGTGCCTGTATGGTCATGACATTGATACCACGACCACGCCGGTAGAAGCCAGCCTGTTATGGGGTATCAGTAAGCCTCGCCGCGTTGACGGTGAACGTGCGGGTGGTTTCCCTGGCGCAGAGCTGATTCTGAATCAGATTGAGACCAAAGATGTAGCCCGCAAACGTGTTGGTTTGATTGGTCAGTCGAAAGCGCCAGTGCGTGAAGGCAGCAAGCTGTTTGATGCGGACGATAATGAAATCGGCATTGTGACCAGCGGTACGTTTGGGCCGACGAAAGAAGCCCCGGTTGCCATGGCGTATGTAAAAACTGAGCTCGCCACGATTGGCACTGAGATTTTCGCGGAAGTTCGCGGTAAGAAACTGCCAATGACAGTAGAGAAAATGCCGTTTGTACCACAGCGTTATTACCGTGGTTAATGGCTGTTGTCAGCAGAGAAACCTGTTGGTAAAAATGGAAAGGAGCGCAATGCGCTCCTTTTTTATTTCGTAAACATCAGCAGGGGGAACTGAGGACGTTTAGCGCTCAATCTCAGCAATCAATCATTTTGTAGGCCGAGGTAAACATCAGGCTGAAGCCTTCTTGTGAAATTTCCTGCGGGGTCAGTTCAGCAGCTTCCAACCGACGGTAACATTCATTCAAAGCAGCGATAACTCGCTCCTGCTCTTGCTTATTCAATATTTCAGCGTTCATTCTTTTCTCTCTTTCTTTTTTTTGTTCTGAGTGATGGCTCGTTCGCCGCATGTGGCGACTGAGTCATTGACAGAAAACGCTGTTGATGCACTTTGTTACTGGATGGGGCACAAAGTTCGTTACAGCTTTTCCGGTTAACTAGACCTTTCAACTGTGTCTATGTTTCCAGCTTAATCAAGCTGTGGCGGGATAATGTCAGGAAAAGGTAAAACCTAAAGCCGGCAGAGCGACTTTAGGTAAGACATTAATAACGTGTATTTAAATCGTGCAACTTATTCAAAAAAGCCTGAATCTGGGTTTCATTGTTGTGATGAAAATCGGTCGTTGTCTGGTTAATGACTGTGTCTGGATCTTCATTCAGAGTATGGAAGTGGTAAGTGTTATGAAAGTTAACATCAACACTGACATTACCGTCTGACAGGCTGACGCTGTATCCGTCGTAGCTCTCTGTACAGGTAATATCATCGAGCTGTTTGCCGTTTTCGACGGGTGTTCCCAGTGTTTTTATTTTTTCATAGGCGGTTAGTAAGGCGCGAACATCAACGCTGTTTTTCATGATGGCCTCCGGTTGGATCTACCCCTCATGCTTTAAATTTAGGTGCTGAGTCAACCCTTGCAAGCTTTATTGGCTTTTGATTAATCCAGATCAATTCAGGATGTAACAATTTCATTACATGGTGCTGTTAATCTGGATAAACACTGGCGGGACTATTTCTGAGCTGGGGTAGTGACCTTGGGTAAGGTGCATGATAATTTGAGGAAAGTCGCAATAACAAAACGGAATTTCACAGATGTTCAAGCAGCTTACTGAAGCACAACTCGATCCAATTTTATCCCTGACACAAATGTTCCGCGAGGATGCCCGTTCTGAGAAGATGGATTTGGGTATCGGTGTATACCGCAACAGCCAAGGTGAAACGCCAATCATGCAGGCGGTATTTCAGGCTGAGCAGCGTCTGTTGGAAACACAGAAAACCAAAGCCTATGTGGGGTTAGCAGGCGATGAAGTTTTCAATCAGGCAATGATGGATTTACTCATCAAAGATACCTCTGCTTATCAGCGTGCTGCTGCGGTACAGACCCCGGGCGCCAGTGGCGCACTGCGTATGCTGGCCGATCTGATGCATCTGGCTCAACCAGACACAACCGTGTGGATTTCAAACCCCAGTTATGTCAACCACAAGCCGGTAATGGAAGCGGCTGGCCTGAAAGTGAAGTTCTATCCGTACTTCGATACCGCAACCAAACAAGTTAACAGCGAAGCGATGCTGGCAGAGCTGGCGAAAGCCGGCCCTAAAGATGTGGTATTGCTGCATGGTTGCTGCCATAACCCGACCGGCGCGGACATTTCATTTGATGACTGGAAGGCAATCACTGAGCTGGCGAATAAAAATGGTTTCCTGCCCTTTGTTGATATCGCTTATCAGGGATTTGGTGACGGGCTGGAGCAGGATGCGGCCGGTTTACGCCATCTGGCTGACAATGTGGAAGAAATGATTGTTGCTACTTCCTGCTCCAAGAATTTTGGTTTGTACCGCGAGCGTACGGGGGCGGCGATTATCATCAGTGATTCTCTGAAAGAAGCTCAGAAAGCCAAGGGCAGAATTCTGCAGCTGGCGCGTGCTTCTTATACTATGCCACCTGATCACGGTGCGGCTCTGGTGGCGACTGTCCTCAATGATGACTCTCTGACCGCCACCTGGAAAAGCGAGCTGACGGAAATGAATCAGCGTCTGCGGCGTCTGCGTGCGGGTTTGACTCAAGCGGTGCGGGATAATGGCTCCGATGCGTTTGATTTCATTGAAAAGCACAAAGGGATGTTTTCCGTCACAGGTTTAAGTCAGGATCAAATTATTCAGTTACGTAATGAATTCGGCATTTATGCGGTGGGTGACGGCCGGATTAACATTGCGGGTTTGCAGGAGCAGAAACTGGATTACCTGGCAAAAGCCTTGTTGAGTGTCAGTCGCTGATCGGTTCGTCAAAACTTAACTCAGGCAAACAGGCAGAAGGAGCACTCAGGTGCTCCTTTTTCTTGGCGTTTTAATCGCTTTTTTATTGATCCGGGAACACAAACTCAGCCTGCACTGGGTAATGATCAGACAGATCGCTGTAGTAGCCATTATGCCAGAACTCACCTTCAGGTAATGGCCATTTGCCTTTCAGGTAATGCCAGTACCATTGTTCATCGGCTTGCAGTTTCACCACTTTCATTGCTGCTGGTACTGAGGGTTGCAGGTAGTCTTGATGCCAAAGGACATAATCCAGGGTATCGTTGTAGTTGAGTGAGTAACCGTCCCTGTACGCACCAGATTTGGTGATCCAATTGTATTTGGCAGAGAAGCTGCCGGTGCTCGGATCGGGAAAAAACAGCTGGCTTTGTGTCGTTGTCAGCATGTCTGCAATCTGATCCTGGCGGCTCCACTCCACATTCAGATCGCCTGCAATAATAACGGGCTCTGAGGTCGGAATAGCTTGTGCTGAAATGAAACTCTGCATTTCAGCCAGCTGTGCCATGCGCACCGGGTGTTCTTTATCCGGGTTGTCAGTGCTGGATTGCAGGTGTGTACCAAGCAGATGAAAGCGCTGACCATTTTTGTCAATTTCGACGTAGGCAAAGCCTTTGTTGGCATAATAATCCCAGGTGCTGTTGTCGCTGGCGTGATAAACATGCGCTTTCTGGCTCACAATGGGGTAGCGGGACAATATTGAGACACCGCCACGCACAACCACAACAGAGTTGGAACAATCTCCGGTTAATGCATCCCATCCCCGGCCGCTGCAATCTAAGCCCACAACCGGTGTTTGATATGGATACAGAGACGCCAGTTCATTAAGCATGACTTCGGAATCTGGATTGAAGGCTTCATTGATGATCAGCACATCGGGTAAGTTTTTCAGGGCAGAAATCGCAGCGGGTATCCGCTGGGCGCGATTGGCCTGATCCCAATCACCGAAAGAGAGTAACAGCGTGTTATACGCCATGACGTTTAACGTTTCTGCCTGAGTGAAGGATGACAACAATAACAAAGTTGTCCATAACATTTTTTTCATCGCCAGTGTCCTTGTTGATTAATTAAAGAGAATCATTCTCCCGATGAAATGATAGGTGTGCTTATGTTAAGAAGTTGTTTCTTTAAGATGAAAGTTAACGCTAACCAACAGAAAAATAAGGATAATTGAGAAATAACTCGAAAAAGTGAAATTTAGCTAACAGTAATTACAGGGATGAGATCTGGGTGGGAGCAGGTGTCAGGGGGAAACAGCAATGGCGCGATGGATCAGTCTGTACCGGCAAGCAAAGTACAGACTGGCGGGCTTAGCATAACCACAACGTTTCAGATTTCTCAGACGCTTGCTGAATAAGCCAGCTTGTCATAGCAGCGACAAGTTCATCATGATTTGGCAGCGGAAGCGCACAGATGTCGCTGATTAAGGTGTCTGTCGGACTGTCCGGGTCGGTAAACAGCATACCGCAGGCTGCAGGCTTCCCCTGATAGAACCCCACGAACAGTTGGGCCGGACAGTCGGTCTCCAGCATGATTTGCGTCAGAAACTCTATGACAGCGTCAGACTCTTCATTTTGCCATTGGCTGGCATGAACCAGAGAAAACCGGATAGTGAGAGGGTGGCAATCGACAGGATAGACACTCAACAAATCTGAAGGCGAAGCGAAATCAGCAGCTTGAACTGAGTTGACTGTCAGTTCGTTCTGCGCGATGTGATAGAGGGCGAGCCCCTGCTTGCTGAGCGCTGTGGGAAACTCAGCGTCCGTAATATGACTGGCCATCCAGGCATTTTTTTGTGCGAGCAACTGTGTGATTTGAGAATGCATATCTTCGATTTCTGCTGGATTCAGCCTCAAAGATACATGAAACAGGCAAAAGAAGGTATGTTAAATTTTTACAATTTCGCTGTTTCAGCGTGAGTCAGGAATCAGTGTTTATCAAAGTAATCCTTATTCCTGATGTATTTGTGCATATAGTGGTAAGTGATAGGGCGCAATATCCAGCTCACCAGTGACTTGTACAGTCTGACCGGTGTCGAGATGTTGTCGTAGATTTTTTCGTTGTGCAGCCAGAGCATTTTACCTACATGCCAGTGCATCAAAGGAATAGCCGGCAGAAAGGTGACTATGTCCAGATCGCAGCATATTCGGTAGGTGCAGTGATGGTAACTGTAGGCTTGCCTGAAGCTCCAGAAGCCGGCCGCCGGTTGCCCGAAAGTCACAACCCGTTTGATGGCGTCAGGAAACTCTTTGCCCAGCCTTTCCACTGTCAGCACCGCCATGGCACCACCGGAGGAATGGCCAGTGAAAGACACCCTTTTTCCGTTGCTGATCAAGGGTAACAGGGTTGAGCGAATTTGCTGGTAGAGCGATTCATCCTGAAAATGCTTTGCATCAGCAGCTTGCAGATAATCAATTTCTTGTGAAGCCGACATGGAGGGGAACGCCTCTGCGTACCGATTTGAGTCTATTTTACTTTTCTGTTCCAGAAGAAAGTGATAGCCCCAGTGGACATGATAAGGCTTATGTCTTCCTGGCAGCTTTTGCGGAAAACACGCAAAGTTGAGTAGCCAGTCCCACAGGTTTTGCGATCCTTTGAACACGACTATGGCTTCATTCTGCTCTCCCCAGAGTACCCGGATAATGGTTCGCCCCCATCTGTCGGTAATATCTCGCCGGCCTGCCGGGTCAAAGCCATACTGGGTATGGTCAAAGTCAGCCGGATAAGCCTGTCGGCATAAAATGGCGTAGCGTTCGTACTGATAGCGTTTAAGTTTCTTCATACAGTCGGCAAATTGGTGCTTCTGTGTGTGATGTCTCCCCTGAGGCTAACGGGTTAACATCGCAAATTCATGACAATATGACAGTTACATTTTGGTGTAACGTTTCTCTCAAGTTTCTCTTAACATTCACTAATTCAATGATCAAAGCATAGCGCTGCTTGTTTTTTGTTCTTTATGCTGTCATTTTGGGTGGGTAAACTATGCGCATCTGGCATTGTGCGCACAGTGTGCCATGTTGTTTAGGGCATATCCCGAAAGGGAATCACAAGGACAATTGCTAAATTGAAGCCAACTTTAGGAGAATGACTGATGGAAAATGGTTTACAAAAGGCTTTGCAACAACAATGGTCTTCACCGGTGTTTGACCCTAGCCTGTACTTTTCTCACGTTGAAACCTGGATGCAGGTTCACCGTGCATGGGAAGCCATTGCGGCGAAGCAGTTTACCCGGGCAACACACGACGGCTATGACAACACCCTCAAGCAGATTGAACAGGCAGACAAGGTATTGAATGAGAAAGTGCAGCAAACCAAAGAGCAAGGACTGGTGTTTCCGTTCGATATGATGCAGTTAGCCAGTGAGAATATGCTGTCGGGTTGGCTGGCGATGACGGGTCAGGAAAGCGCCGCTGCAGACAATTCTCAGCAACTGGAAGAGTTGGAACAAGCGTTAGCGCTTATGACGTCTGAGTGTGAAAAAGCACAGAAAGCCAAGCAAACGGCACAGCGCAATCAGCGTAAAGTGAAAACCGATCTTGATGCCAGCACGGCGAAAGTGGCATCACTGAATGAAGAACTCCGGGCGGTCAAAGCGGAACTGGCTGAAGCCAATAAGCTGGCTAAAAAAGAGCAAACAGAATTGCTGGCCGGACAGAAAACGCTGCAAAATGAGAATGATGCGCTGAAAAAGCAACTGAAAGAATTGCAATCCCAGCAGATGTCACAAACTAAAGCATCACAAACCAAATCATCAGACGTGTCCTGAAAAACGGGTCAACCGAATGCCGTGTACATCAAGCGCCGAAAGGCGCTTTTTTGATCGGGCAGGGAAAAGGCAACCGGATAAACACTCAGGCACCGAAGACTGGGGGAGGTCTTCTTTATCCGGTTGCCATAGAATGAAACCAGCCAGCTAAGTGCTTCATTCTGTATAAGAATAACGGGCAGAAGCTGAATGCGGCGGTTTCATGTAACAGCAATGTAGACTAAAATAGGGAAACAAAAAATTGAAAATCCCAATTTAAAAGGTTCCCCTTTTCTATGAGTGGTCAGCGTCTGAAAACGCAATTCCAGCGACTTTATAGCCATTTTTCGGGTCAGGACAGCGATACAAACTTACAAGACATTTCTGATGTGCTGTTTTGCACGCGCCGCAATGTACGTATGGTCATCAACAAGATGGTCGAGAAGGGATGGATCGACTGGGAACCGGCTATCGGTCGCGGCAAACAGTCACGGTTAGTCTTTCATAGCACGGATACTGAGCTGCAGTATAATCACGCCCGCAAGCTGGTTGCCGATGGCAAACTGGAACCCGCTCTGGAAGCGCTGGGGCACGATGCTAATAAGCTGGCTCAGCTCATACAGGAACAGCTTGGACTGAGCACACAAAAAGGGCGTCAGATCGTTCGCGTTCCGTATTACCGCGCGTTTACCAATCTCAATCCGCTTCGTCCGCTCCGGCGTTCCGAGCAGCATCTTGTACGGCAGATTTTTAACGGACTGACACGGATTAATGAGGAAAAAGAGGAAACCGAAGGCGATCTGGCTCATCACTGGGAGGCCTTTTCTGCCCGCCACTGGCGGTTCTATCTTCGTCCTGCTGTTCGCTTCCACGATGGCAGTCTGCTGGACAGCCAGGATGTCGTAAAGAGCCTCGAACGCCTGAAAGAACATCAGTTATTTTGTCATCTCAGCCATATTTCATCTCCCTTCCCTAATACCATTGATATTCGTCTTAGCCACGATGATTATCGTTTGCCTGATTTGCTGGCCAACATCATGGCGGTGATTCAGCCAGCCGAGCTGGACAGTGAAAAGGAAGCGGATTTGTTTCCTGTGGGCACCGGGCCTTACAAAGTCACGCAAAATGACAGGCAGCGTTTGACACTGGAAGCATTCGATCACTATTTTGGATTCCGGGCCCTGATAGATGTGGTCGAGATCTGGATATTAACCGGTGTCACCGCCTGCTATCTGCAACCCGGAACCGATAGGGTTGTAGAACAGATTAAAGACGTGAACGATCAGCTGACCCTGGATGAAGGTTGCAGCTATCTGTTGTTAAACAGAGTCAATGGCCTTGCCAGCGATCCTGAGTGGCAGGCGTATTTTCAGAGCCGGTTTGGGCCAATGCAATTGCTGTCGAGGATGAACCCGGCAGAGACAGGCGATATCCGTCTGATCAATGCTTTTGGGTTGTTACCCGGCTGGACCGATCTTAACCCGCTACCGATAAAAGCCGCTGTTCCAGCTAAACGCATGGTGACGTTAGCGTTTCCTCAGCATCATCCGGTTTACCATGAACTGGCCCGGGCGATCGATAGCGTTCTGGCCGAAGACGGACTGAGACTCAAAGTGATGGAGCTGAGCAACACAGATGTGCTGATGGGTAAGCACGCGGATAAAATCGACATCTGGCTAAATGGCATGAGCCTGAGTAATCACAGGGATGATGCTTTTCTGGCCTGGCTTTACAGCTTCGACCATATCTCACGGGCAATGCCTGACAATGAATTTGATTTGCTAAATCAGCGCGTTAAAGCATGGCGTTCAGAGCATGGCAGAGTGTGTCCCAGCCATGACATAGGCGCGAGTCTGGTTAAATCAGGGCAGGTGATCCCTTTATTTCATGCCTGGTTAGGGGTGTACAGTGCCGGTCCGGTACAAGGTATGGAGCCCAATTCCATGGGATGGTTTGATTTCAAATCCGTCTGGCTCAAACCGGGTCTGGAATAGACCCGGCCGCTATGTTGTTTATTGCGTGGTTTCAGTGATGGCTTTTTCGGTTCTCGGATCCCAGTCCTGATCACTGAACCAGCGTCCAATCGGGCGCCAAACGGTATCTATCATGGATTTGTACCATGGCGCTTTTTCTGAGGTTTCCGCGGCAAGAATCGGCTGAACTGTCAGTAGCTGCTTGTCGAGATACCACTCGACTTTGCCAACCTGCTGGCCTTTGGTGACAGGGGCTTCCAGGTTAGCGTTATAGAAGACCTTGTGCTCCAGGCTTTTTCGCTGGCGGCGCGGTACAGTAAGAACGCCGCCATCACCCACTTCGACCTGAACGTTTGACGGAGAGCCATACCAGACTTTGGCTTTTTTCAGTGTATTATTGTCAAAATCGGGTTTGAGATCCTGATAGAAACGAAAGCCCCAGGTCAGTAATTTTTTGCTCTCATTGCGGCGGGCATTGACGTTTTCTGTCCCTAATACCACGGCTATCAGCCTGAAATCATTTTGTGCTGCTGAAGAGACCAGGCTGTAACCTGATTCTTTGGTGTATCCGGTTTTCACGCCATCGGCATTGAGGCTGGTGTCCCAGAGAAGCGGGTTACGGTTGCCTTGTTTGATGTTGTTGAAAGTGAATGATTTGATTTTAAACATTTCATACATTTCAGGCAGATCATGAATAAAAGCCCGCGTCAGCAGCGCCATGTCATAAGCGGTTGTCGCTTGCTGATCATTATCCAGACCATGTGGATTGGTAAAATAGGTATTATTCATACCTATTTTTTCAGCCTGGCGGTTCATCATTTCGATAAATGCTGAAGTATGTCCGGCAACATGCTCAGCAAGCGCCACAGTGGCATCGTTGCCGGAAGACACGATCACACCATGATTAAGATCGTCAACGGAGACTTCATCGCCTACTTTGATAAACATGACGGAAGAACCCGGAAATTTTTGACTCCAGGCATTTTCGCTGATCACCACTTTGTCGTCATCGTGAATATGACCCGCTTTCAGCTCAGTTCCGACCACATAACTTGTCATAATTTTGACCAGGCTGGCGGGGGCATGCGCTTTGTGCTCATTACTGCCGGCGATCACTTGCCCCGACTGGTAGCTCATCAGCACCCAAGCGTCAGCGGCTATCTCAGGAGGGCTGGGTATCAGCGGCTCTTCTGCTAATACGGGGGGAATCAAAGAAAGGTACAGGCCGGTTGTAAAGCATACCAACGCGGGTCTAAACAGTGTTTTTATCATAGTCCAGTGCCCCTATTCAGATGACGCCGAGTGATACCAACCAAAATACAGGTCTGCATATTTTCCGGTCCGACAACCCGTGATTGAGATGGATTTTTTGTATTTATTGTCACGAGTTAGGTTAATTTTCGCTTTATCACTGGCTGTTACATTTCATGAAAAATCTGACCATACATAGATTCTGATTGGTACTACTTCCAGCTTAGTAAAAACTCTGTTCTTGAGGATATTTTTTACCGCCTGCCCGTATCGTTTAGCCAATGACGCTGTCAACGAACCTCTTCATGTTTGTTTCATATTCTGTTGTTAATTTGATGTAGTTATCAAAAAGGTAATAGCCCATTCATAATTTTGTTCATAAATCGAGATTTGTGTGCAACTTTAACGCCTTAACATTTTGTTAACAAAAAATCACAGGGATATACATGAAACGAGCAATAACACTGCTGGGACTTTTAACATTCGGAGTGCAGGGCGCGGCAGTCGCTCAGGTCAGTAACGGCGACTTTGAAAGCTGGAGTAATGGGAGTCCGGATCATTGGACCACTATAGATTCAGGGATCAGTGTAGATGTAACCAGCAGTCAGGTTTATTCAGGGAGCAGTGCTGCGGCAATAACCGTCAATACTGGAACGCAAAGTTCAACGGATTTTCGTCAGACAGTCAGTGTGACTGATGGGGAAACTTACGAATTCAGTGTCTGGGTTTATCACACTGAAGGCGGGGTGGCCGCACGTTTGTATGTTGATGGTTATCTGGAATATTCCACACCTGAAACTACCGGCCAGTGGCAGCAGCTTAGTTATAGCTATACAGCCGCGAGTACCACCAGTATTGAGGTAGGGTTACGTTTCTATGACCAGCCGGGTTTTGATGGCTCAGAAATTGTTTATGTGGATCGGTTTGAACCCACCGGCAGCGATGGCGGCAGTTCAGGAGGAACAGGCTCAGGTGGCGGGCTGAGTGATCTGTCGAGTTACTATCAGACGGCTGAAGGATTGACCGGATATACACTGAAAACAGCACTGTACAATATCATCAAGGATCACAGTGCTCAGAGCTATAGCGATCTGTGGACGTTTTACAGCACATATGAACGGGATGACAGCTATGAAAATGACGGCTCTATTCTGGACATCTATTCGGAGAATCCGTCGGGAACCGATAGCTATACCTTTACGCCAGGTAACGATCAATGTGGCTCCTATAGTGGTGAAGGCGACTGTTACAACCGCGAGCATTCTTTCCCTCGAAGCTGGTTCGGCGGGGCCGTAGCACCGATGAATACCGATGTGCATCATGTGTTCCCGACCGATGGTTATGTGAATGGCAGACGAAGCAGTTATCCTTACGGCGAAGTTGGCAGTGCGACTTACACTTCTGATAATGGTTCAAAGCTGGGTTCGTCTGCATCCGGCCTGAGTTATTCGGGGACTGTGTTTGAGCCTGTAGATGCTTTTAAAGGTGACATTGCCCGGGCTTATTTTTATATGGCCACCCGCTATCAAAACGTGATTTCCGGCTGGGAATCGAATAACACATACGGCGACGCAGTGTTGAACGGAACCAGTGATCAGGTGTTTGAAGAGTGGTTCCTGACGATGTTACTGCAATGGCACCAGGAGGACCCGGTTAGCCAGAAAGAGCAGGATCGCAACGAAGACGCTTACAGTTTCCAGGGCAACCGCAACCCGTTTGTCGATTATCCGGAATTTGTGACAGAAATATGGGGGCAGTAAACACCTCTCAGTCAGGGACCCGTTTGGGTCCCTTTCTTTTTTTCATTAAACGGTTGTCTCTGCGAAGAGTGAAGCACCACAAATTTTTGAGTAATTTCATCGCATTATTGCTGTTCTGAACCACAATATAAAAAATGCAACAGTGTACTGTTTGTTGAGTGTGTTGTCTCATGGAGTAGAGAATGCGTAAAAATGTGTCTTACTTTGTCCTTTTTCTGATCTTGCTCGGATGCCCCTTTTTAGCCAGTGCCAGTACCGACGGTACGGGCTTGGATCTGACCCGGACGACTATCGGCTATATCGCCATTCTGATATTTGTGGTGGCATATGGGTTGGTGATGGCGGAAGAATATCTGCAGCTTCGCAAGTCAAAACCTATGCTGCTGGCGGCAGGTATCATCTGGATCATGATTGGTTTTGCTTATAAAGAGCAGGGCGCGATTGAGACGGCACATATTGCGCTTGAGAATAATTTACTCGAATACGCCGAGCTGATGTTGTTCTTGCTGGTGGCAATGACGTACATCAGCGCCATGGAAGAGCGACGACTGTTTGATGCCCTACAAGGCTGGATGGTCAGTAAAGGGTTTAACTTTAGAACGCTGTTCTGGCTGACAGGGTTTCTGGCATTTTTTATCTCTCCGGTTGCCGACAACCTGACCACGGCGTTACTGATGTGTGCCGTGGTCATGAAAGTAGGCGGGGAGAACACCCGTTTTATCAATCTTGCCTGCATCAATATCGTCGTGGCTGCCAATGCGGGCGGTGCATTCAGCCCGTTTGGTGATATCACCACGCTGATGGTCTGGCAGGCCGGTCTGGTTCGGTTCACCCAGTTTTTTGAGTTATTTGTTCCTGCGCTGGTGAATTATGTGGTGCCAGCGTTAATCATGTCTTTCTTTGTGCCGCGCACCAAACCTGACACCATCAGCGAGTACGTGGAACTAAAACGAGGGGCACGGCGTATCGTGATTCTGTTCTTGCTGACGATACTGACGGCGGTTGGTTTCCATGCTTATCTGCACTTTCCACCGGTCATGGGGATGATGATGGGGCTGGCTTATCTCTCTTTGTTTGGTTTCTTTCTGCAAAAAACCTTGCCGCGTTCACTGGAGAAAAAACGAGCAATAGCCATGGCCAATAATGACAGTGCGGCGCTGGAACGTCTCGGCTCTGTGGTGCCCTTTGATGTATTCAGACGAATATCGATGGCGGAGTGGGATACCCTGCTGTTTTTCTATGGTGTGGTGATGTGTGTCGGAGGCCTGAGCCTGTTGGGGTATCTGAGTGTGGCTTCGCACCTGATGTATACACAATGGGATCCTATGTGGGCCAATATTTTCGTCGGTGTTCTTTCCGCTGTGATTGATAATATTCCGGTTATGTTTGCTGTGCTGACCATGAACCCGGATATGTCGATTGGCAACTGGTTGTTAGTCACTTTAACGGCGGGCGTTGGCGGCAGTTTGTTGTCGATTGGTTCTGCCGCCGGTGTTGCTCTGATGGGTGCTGCTCACGGTAAGTATACCTTCTTTGGTCATCTCAAGTGGACACCGGTTATCGCACTGGGGTATGTATTGAGTATTGTAGTTCACTTAATGATGAATTCTGCTGAATTTGGTTAGTATCAAAAGGGGTTACTGTTAAAGCTAACCCCTTTTGATCTTGTCACGAACGTTTACAGGTTACAGTGATATCCAGCTCCGGATTTTTTGCCGATGTAGTGACACCATACAAGCCAATTAGGGTATGGAAGAAATTATCCTGAGACAAATGACTATTTTTAGCCAGGTTTGTAAGACAGTTTTTATCGATACCTTTTGCATCAGCGTATTGGTCTGGGAGCCACATTAACCAAGGCACGGTTGTTTGCTCACTGGGTGCAATAGTATATGGCGTGCCGTGTAAGTATAAGCCATTTTCACCCAGTGATTCACCGTGGTCTGAAATATACATCATGGCAACATTATATTTATTCTGATAGGTTTTCAGCTTAGTGATCAGCTTTGATAAAAAATAATCTGTATAGGCAATAGTGTTATCATACGTATTACGAATCTCTGCATCTGAACACTTTTCAATGTCTTTTCTTTCACAAGCAGGTGTAAATAAAGTCATCGATTTTGGGTAGCGTTGATAATAGGTTGGTCCGTGACTGCCGATTGTATGTAAAGTGATAAGTTTGCTGCCTGGACGATCAGCAATTTCTTTATCTAAGTCAGTCAAAAGAATCTCATCATGGCAAGTATCACCGTCACAGAGAGGGCTATCTTGTATCGGGTTGGTACTAATTTTTGCAAAATTCCTGGCAACACCTTTGTCACCACCATCATTGTCTTTCCATAGTAAGTTCACACCCGCATGCCCAATAACATCCATGACGTTGTCTTGATTAGTGGCTTTGCTCTTCGTGTAATCGGAACGATTCATATTAGAAAACATACAGGGTACCGAAACTGCAGTTGCTGTGCCACAAGAGGAGACTTGTTGGAATGAAATCAACCCCATATCGGCTGTGTAAGGATTAGTGTTTCGTTGATATCCGTTGTAGTGAAAATTCATTGAGCGTGCTGTTTCACCTAACACAACAACGAAGAGAGTGTCTTTTTTGTTATCTGAGGGTTCCAGTTTTGCATCTTTACCTATGTTCAGGTACGTTTCAGGAAACGTTAAATATGTGCGATTGATGTATTTAAATGTGTTATAAACATGAGCGGGATTAATCATCTTATTTAAATAAGAGTTATTTCTTCCGACTGAAGCAAAGTCTTTGTAAAAAAATACGGCGATCATAAAAATACCAATTAACGCGCACAAAATCAGTATCAATCGTTTAAGAGCTTCCTTTAATATAGACTCTGAATAGGTAATGTCAGTTAAAAATATCATCAGAGATGGCGCCAGCCCGAAAAACAAGAAGTAAAATGAAGAGTGTGTGTTTACGTAGGAGTTAGCTTCACTTGAGTTAGTCTCAAAAATATTTTCTATCATGCTGTAGTCAAACATCACTCGATATTTCATAGACGCATAAAGCGCAATAGAAGAGGTGGTTAACAAGAGTATCGAAGCGGGTTTGTAAATAAATGGTTGACATACAAAAGAAAAAATAATGATAAAACAAAAAAACAAAAGAAATGGCACGCTAATGACAAAGGGCGTCATCTGGTACTGGCTGAGTTGGTATATCTTTGTTGTTAAAGGAATATTGAAAACAAATGCATAGTAAAATGCAAGCAATAAAATAAAGAGATTCATGCTCAATGTGATACGGTTCTGGAGCAAGTTTTTTATTGAAAATAGCATATTAATTAACTGTATTGTTCTTTGATGCTTGAAATATGGAGGATGAAACTTAAGAGAAGCTTAAGATGTGTGATTGATTCTGACTTGGCTTGGATATCTGGATAATCGTGTTTTCTTAAGCTTTTCTTAAGATAACCCGTGAATACTCTATCAATGTGTTTAACTTTTGAATTCTGAAGGAACCCGAAATGGCTACTCAAGATCAGACTGGCATTTTATGGGATCGATTCGTCAGGTTTATACATTGGTCCGTAGCGGCTCTTTTTTTTACTAATTTCTTTTTTACCAAAGAAGGCGGAGATATCCATGAATGGGTGGGCTATGCCATGGTAATGCTCATAGTTGCGCGATTGCTTTGGGGAAGCAGAGTCGATGGTGCGGCAAGACTGAGCAGTTTCAAACCGTCTGTTGAGAAAGCGCGGCTGCATATTAATGAGTTGGTGCAAACAAAAAAAGATGATCACCATGGGCATAACCCGTTAGGGGCCATGATGGTGTGGTTCCTTTGGGGGGCATTATTATTGTGTGCCTTATCAGGTTGGGCTGCACACGAAAAACTATTTGATGCCAAAAAATTGTTTGAAGAGATCCATGAATTCTTAGTTAACATGACATTGGCCGCGGTTATTCTGCATGTTGCTGCGGTACTCGTCATGACTAAACTGACCGGAAATAATTATCTGCGGGGCATGTTGACCGGTAAACGGAGCAAGTAGCTATGACCTGCCGCAACGTATGGATTGCGGCAGGACAGGGGACGTTACAGTAGTGTCTTCAACTCAGAGATCAGAGAGTCAATATCTTCACGGTTTACATCCAGGTGGGTCACCAAACGCATTGGATTTCCCTGACTCAGGAGGATCCCTTTTTCTTTCAGTGTTGAAAGCAATTGCGTCTGATTAATGCCATCGTCCACTTTAGCGAACAGAATATTGGTTGCTACCAATTCTGGTTTAGTGCTGAATCCCGGCACAGTGTTTAACTGCTCTGCTAAATAACGGGCATTGTCATGGTCTTCTTTCAGGCGGGCCGCATTTTCCTGAAGTGCGATTTTACCCGCTGCGGCCAGAATACCTGCCTGGCGCATGCCGCCACCCAGCACTTTGCGCCAGCGTCTGGCTTTTTTGATGAATTCTTTATTGCCAAGTAACAGCGAACCCACAGGTGCGCCCAGCCCTTTCGACAGGCAAATCGTAAACGAATCGAAGTATTTGACTATTTCGGTGATATCAACATCCAGCGCTGCCACAGCGTTGTAAACCCGGGCACCATCCAGGTGCAGCGAGAGGCCGTGTTGATCCACAAAAGCTCTGGCTTCAGCCAGATAGGACAGCGGAAGCACCTTGCCGTTAATCGTATTTTCCAGACTGAGCAGTCTGGTACGTGCGAAGTGGCTGTCGTCCGGCTTGATCGCAGCAGCCAGCTTATCAAAAGGCAGTGTTCCGTCTGGCAGGTTCTCGATCGGTTGCGGCTGAATTGAGCCCAGCACCGCCGCGCCGCCGCCTTCAAACTTGTAGTTGTGCGCCTGCTGCCCGCACAGGTATTCATCCCCGCGTTCGCAGTGAGCGATCAGTCCCAGTAAGTTGGCCTGCGTGCCGGAGCTGCAAAAAAGGGCGGCTTCAAAACCATGTCGCTCTGCAGCCCAGAGTTCCAGCTCATTGACTGTCGGATCATCCCCGTAAACATCATCACCAACGGCAGCATTGGCCATTGCCTGACGCATGGACAGAGAAGGTCGTGTGACAGTGTCAGAGCGGAAATCGATGTATCGTGAAGCAGATATTTGAGCGGAGTGGCTTTCTGTCATAGGGAAATTCCATGTATTGGATGAAGGTGGCTGTCGTTGCCGTTACCAAATGGTTCAATATAGCATGAAAAGTGGTTTGGTCAGTGAGTCTCATGCCATCTATGCAGAACCTAAGTTGAGCATAAATAGTCAGAAGTTAATCAGGAGCAAATGAATCTGTTTCTTACATTTTTATTCATCACCTTGTTGGCTACGGTGCTATTGTCATTAGCTAGTGTATATTTTCGTCCGTTGCAGGGAAGTTATTACCAGGGATACGGCCGCTGAGTGACGAACTTCCTCATTGATTTGGGTGGTTCACAGTCTGGTTCTGCAGATGACGGATCAAACAGAATCCAATGACGTCGATGGGCCAGGCCCATATCCCTTCCTTTGCTCATGATAAAGCAACTGACCTCCGCAGAATCCGGGATCAGAATAAAGCGATCCGGCGCTTCGTGCAGCCATTTCCAGGCGCGTTGTTCCTGTTCGGCAATCGGGGCAAGGTAGCTGAAATGGGTGACGGTTTGTGGCGAAAAGAGTATGTGCTGCTCTTTGAAATTGACTAAACCGAGTTCAGAATCATGACCGACACTGTGAGCAATCTCTGCCATCATAGCCTTTGGGGTACGGTTTGGATCCAGTAAATGATATCCCCAACTGGCAAAAATAAGCCAGGTGACTGCGAGTAATGATCCCATGGTCAGATAGGCGTTACGATCGCGTCTGTACCAGAGTGTCGCCAGCCATATCCCACCTGTGATGCAAAGCATGACACCGGCTTGTAAAGTCTGTTCTTCAAGCTCGCGAACGGCTTTTTCTAGCCCAGCGATACCCGCGATACCGCCGATAAACAATACGACGCCAATCAGGGTCAACACACCCATAATCAGCCAATGGAGCCACCGCTTGTTGTCCAGAAGGTTAACGGCCGGGCTAAGCGCCAGTGCCAGCATAGGTAAAGCGGGAAGAACATAGACACCGCGTTTCCCGGGGCTAATGCTGAAGAAAATAACCACCAGAACAACCCAACTCAGCAGCACCCAAACAATGGGGTACTGTTTCCAGGACTCGCGTAAGGGTTTCCAGAAAGCAATGATCATAAAAGGCAATGGAAACCAGAATGCCGGGATCACAGACGAAATATAGTAATGCCAGGGTTGCAGATGTCCCAGCGAATTTGCATAGCGTTCGGCTGTCTGCCTGAACAAAATGTTATCCCGATATGCCTGAAATTGCGGGTCATCACTGGTGCCGGTCAGGATAAGAAGAGGGATCAACCAGGCTGCAATAATGGCTAACATCACCAGTGGTCCAAACCAGGCTTTTTTAGCAAACGCTCCAGATAGTGCATGACGTTGCGGAAAGGCATAGACAGCAATTGGGATGAGCATGAACATGGGTAAAAATCCCACCCCTTTTGTGATTACGCCGAGCCCCATCACCGCCCAGGCCAGAAAATATAATCGCCAGTTTGGCGATATGAAAAAGTGACGTATAAGACAATAGCAGGATAGGGTAATCCAGCAGGCAACCATGGCATCGATTTGGGCATTTTTTGCCTGAATCAAAAACTGAGGCGCCAGTAACAGCAGGAAAAGGGCTGTTCTTGCCGTTTTAACATTCCATAATCTGCGGGCTACATCCCAGACCAGCACTAACGTTAACAAGCCACATAATGCGTTCGGCAGCAGGAAAGAGACTTTTAAATTGCCTGTTATCCAGTAAAAAAAAGCGATGCTCCACATGAAGACAGGCGGTTTGTCCGGGTATAACTCACCCCCTCGCATTGGAAAAAACCAGTGTCCGGTCGCGACCATTTCTCTGGCAACTTCGGCAAAACGTGGCTCGTCAGCAGGCCAGGGAGCCCGCCAGCCAATTCCCCAGAAGAGCAGGATAATCGCTATTGCAAACAGCAGGATGCTAAGGTTATCCCACAGATGTCTCGATTCATTGATCGTATGGCTTTGAACCTGATTTGATGGCATGCGTAGCGTCCCTGGTCGATTTTTCCCGGTTGAAGTACAGATAGATCCCTAATGCACTGGATAGAACAAAGAGCACAATACTGATGGTCATCTGGTTATGGTCTGACAGCCTTACGCCTGAGCCAGCCATAGCAAATACAGCGGTTTGCGGTAAAAAGCCTAAAAGAGAGCCTGTTACGAAAGCGCCAGTTTTAAGCTTACAAGCACCAGAAAACAAGTTGGTAAAAAGGTTGCTGCCGATAGGGAGCAAACGAATAATGAGAATTTTCTTGACCGGGTCACGAAGCAAGGATTTCTCGAACAAACGCAGATACTTGGAAAAGCGTTGTTCAAGTAACGGGCCGATGATATGCCTTGCCACAAGGAAGCAGCCCATCGAACCTGTCAGAGTCACCAGCAAAGCGATCACTATGCCAAGTGTCCCACTAAACAAAAAGCCAAACAAAAATGCGATGGCCTGACGCGGCCCGCCTATTGCAATAAAAACAGTTGCGGATACGTAAAGGGACAGCCATTTCAGTGGTCCGGCATGGTCTAGCCAGTGAGCAATAAGATGATGATCAGTGAATGACGGTATCCAGTCATTGCGAATGACCATGTAAAGAGCCAGAAGGCAAACCAAGGTCACTGCCACTTTGACATACAGCTTATTCATGGGGTGCCTGTTGGCTGATTTTTTCTACGCGTGGACTTTTCGCGCGATGGCTGAGCCATACCACGCCACACATATCAATTAAGCCGACCCAGGCACGGTTGAGGGCAGTGTATTTTGATGTGCCTCCCCAGCGACCTCTGTGGTTGACTGGCACCACATCAATGTGTCCCTCAACACGGCGGATCAGTGCTGGTAAAAAACGATGCATGTGGTCGAAATATGGAAGCGCAAGATAACTATTACGAGGAATCAGTTTCAGGCCGCAGCCTGTATCTTTGACGCCATCTTTGAGTACAGCCTGACGAATGGCATTGGCAAATCTGGACTGAAAGCGCTTCCATTCTGTGTCCTGACGTTTTTTGCGATAGCCTGCAATACAAAAATGCGGATTATCCTGCTTGGACGCTGCTTCCAGCAACGCCGGAATATCTGCCGGGTCATTTTGCCCGTCGCCATCCAGCGTGACTATCCACTTTCCCTTTGCCTGATTTACCGCCGTCAACAGAGCGGTACTTTGTCCAACAGAATGCTGGTGACGAACAACGGTTAATGCCGCATCAGGGTGCTTCTGTCCCCATTCTTCACATACGGCATAGGTATTGTCACTGCTGCCGTCATCAACAACGATAATCTCGTACTGGCAGTGAGCGGTCAGTGCAGATTTGATTTCACCCAGCAGCGTTGGAAGGTTCATTGATTCATCTTTGGCAGGAATTACAGCAGAAACAAAAGGGTAGGTCACAACACATCACTCCATGAAATTCAATTTATGCATCTTTCCGTCTACAAATTCTGCGAGCCAGTATGGGAGTAGTTATTGCAGAAAGTCCCTCATAACATATCAGGCTGATTTGACTGTTTTATTATCCTTTTTGCACATTCAGTTATTACAGATATAGCATAAAAATCAGTTGGATGGGTAAAAAGCCCCGAATTCAACTTCGAAGTGCGACACTCTCCAATATCAAGCAGCCAAAGCCATTTCTTCAAATACAATGGCTGGCTGCTTGAAGCCTAAACACTTTCTTGGACGATAATTTATCCGCGATAAAGCGAATTCAATATCGCTGTCTGTTACCGCTGTTAGGTCGGTTCCTTTCTTCACATATTGCCTTAAAAGACCATTAGCTCCACGTTCCCAAGAGCTGTAAGGGTGAGCAAAGTACACATCAGCCTCCAACTCCTTTGCGATGGTTTCATGACCGGCAAATTCTCTCCCGTTATCTGCCGTGATGGTATGGACATGTTTCTTATAAGGCATCAGTAGTTCTATTGTGGCTTTGGTAACATCATCTGCTGACTTAGAGGGCACTTTCTTTACCACGTAAAATCGTGTTTTACGCTCTAAAATAGTCACCATAGCTCCAGTGCCGTGCTTGCCTAATACGGTGTCGATTTCCCAATCACCAAATCGCTCCTTACTGTCAACGATGCTTGGCCTATCATCGATCGAAACAGCATTCTTGATCGCTGGCGCTTTCTCTTTTTTACCGCGACGATACCGCTTGTGTCCTTGCCTCAAGTGGCGATATAACTTGCCACCCAAGCGCTTATCCTGCGCAACAAATCGGTAGATCCACTCATGGCTGACAGCGGCACCGATTTTCGTTAATACACTGGAAATCTGCTCTGGACTCCAATCCGCTTCTAAAAGGAGGCGGATAAAATCAACACGCTCCTGAGGTATTCGGTATTTACGCGCTGATGTGCGTTTTTTGATTGATAACGCCTGGGCTTCGTTTGGGCAATAATGACTGCCTTTGCGGCCGCGTTTAAGCTCCCGGTATACCGTAGAGCGATGGAACTGAACTGTTTTAGCTATTTCAGAAACCGAAATTCCCCGTTCCAAAAGAGCAGAAATCTGGTATCTTCTGCCCTCGGTCAACTGCTGATAATTCATGGTAGTACTGCTTGTTTCTTTGGCGAGAAGAGCGTACCACTTTCAGCAGTTGGCTTCCTCTTCTACACCTTCCCATGAATGTCGCACTTATTATCTGAAATCGGGGCATATCTGTGGTTTGTATTGAGTTGGAATATGGAATAATTGATAAACCCGGAAATAAGAATGGTTCGTTTTTGTAAGGATCAAGTTTTCATTTGGATATCAAATTTTATAACCATATTTTTTATATAGGGCGACAGTCTCAAAAATGTATCACGCATCTGAAAATGTAACGGCTTCACTCATATGAAGAAACGATGACCGTCGATCATCGAAACGTGTACAGCAACATGATGGCGGATGTACCGCTGATAATGATTTTGAATAAGTAATTGATGCCTGATAACAAAGTATTGAGTGAGCAGATGATGACTTAAAACGAGTGGCAGATTCAGCCAATTATCGTGATTGATACCGATCGATCCTTTTCTGGCTGCATAAGAAAAAAGTATTATTTTTCCTAAGCTTAGGGTAGCTCTGATTTGGGAAGAATTTACTCGCGTAACTGAATCTTTGACTACACTTTTAATTGCGAGTCAACTGAGTGGAGGAAAGGAGGATGTTAGCTGAACACCGGCAGTACCTGTTACCAGGCGGTAAAGGATACCATTTGGATGTGAAGGTTATACCTACTGGTTTTCTTGAAGTTGAAATTATGGAAGAACACGATAAGTTTTTGGCTGAGTTTGAAGAACTTTCGTTTCTGTCAAATGGCAAAAAAACTGAGTTAGTTTGTCGAGATCATGTCGGTGGTGAATGTGTACGCTGGCAAGTGGATATGGCGAGTGATGATGCCCGGGAGCTCGCTAAACTGATCGAACTTGCTGAGGATGAGTTTGAGTTGCTAATGCGTGATCTATGACGAATTATCAGCATCGAATTCTGCGAAACAAGCCCTGCTTCGGCAGGGTTTTTCGTATCTGGCGTTCGTAACACGCAATCGGTTGGGCAATCGTTTCTTTCAATCAACACTCTGTTTCTGTCAGGCCCTGGCTTGTGGGTTGTTCAGGCGGTATTGAAGGTCTAAAATCCTTGTCACAAGATGCGATTAACGCATAAATCTACGCCCTACCGTAAAAGAAGAACAGAATGAAATTAGAAGCCATTGACTTTACCGCTGACGATGCACAAGAGCGTTTCGTTGAATCACTGCGCGAAACAGGTTTTGGTGTCCTGAAAAATCACCCCTTACAGCAAGAGCTGGTCAGCGCCATCTATCATAACTGGCAAGCGTTTTTCGACTCTGAAGATAAATACGCTTTTCGTTTCAATGCTGACACGCAAGATGGTTTCTTTCCGCCAGAGATCTCTGAAACCGCGAAAGGCCATGATCAGAAAGATATCAAAGAATTCTTTCACTATTACCCCTGGGGCCAGTGCCCTGACACACTGAAAGACGAATTACAGAACTATTATGCCCAGGCCAATGCGCTGGCGGCGACCTTGCTGTCCTGGGTGGAAAAGCACTCACCTGCAGAGGTATCTGCACTGTATTCGCAGTCGCTATCCAGCATGATTGAGAACAGCGACAAAACCTTGCTCCGCGTTCTGCATTACCCGCCTCTGAAAGGTGAGGAAGAGCTGGGTGCTATCCGTGCCGGTGCCCATGAAGACATTAATTTGCTGACTGTGCTGCCTGCTGCCAACGAGCCTGGTCTGCAGGTCAAAGCGAAAACAGGCGAGTGGCTGGATGTGCCGTGTGAATTCGGTAACCTGATCATTAACATTGGTGACATGCTTCAGGAAGCGTCTGGCGGTTATTTCCCGTCTACGACTCACCGTGTGATCAATCCTGAAGGCGCAGATAAAACCAAATCGCGTATTTCGCTGCCACTTTTCTTGCACCCGAAACCTGACGTTGTCTTGTCAGAGCGCCATACCGCCGACAGCTACCTGATGGAGCGTCTGAAAGAGCTGGGCCTGATTTAATTCGGTCACCCTAATCAAAAAACGCCAGCTCAGTGAGCTGGCGTTTTTGTCTGGCACATCAAGGCTGAATCGAATCTTTGATCAGCCAGCTTTCACTGCCTGCATGTTGGGGCATGGATATTGGGGTAGTAGGCTGTCATCACTGCGTAGCGATGCAAGGTGGTATTCGTGTGCAGTCGTTTGAGCGGGTGGTGGAGTTGAGTAATACCCTGGGTGAGTTCGAACTGACTCTGCAGTTGTCCTGTTAAAGACAATTCACTGGGTAGCAACTTGATGCCGTCCTGCAGGTAGCCCTGAATATTATCCGGCATCTGACCAAGCCACCAGGACGGAAGTTGTTTACTGGCTTTGCTTCGGTCAAACCAATGGTCAGACAGTAACAGTAAGTGATGATCACCGGTTGGCGTCAGTTGCTCCAGCGTCAGGCCGATAGCCTGGAAAAGCGTTGAACGCCGCGCCAGATTAGCGCTTTGAAGGCGGTGCGCGATAACCCACAGGGTTGTTTCGCGGGTCCGTATCCGAAAGACAGGAGGCATAATCACATCATCGCATTCCACTTGTTCAAGCGTGGCTGTCATGCCCTCCTTTTCCAGTGTCGCCAGAATACGCCGACACATCAGCCTGCCTAAATGACGATCGCGCATGCCTCGGTTATGCACCGTGGGGTAATGTTGGGTACACAGCTGTAAACAGTCAGCCTGAAACTGTTCGATACTGACGGCAACTAACTCACTGATCAAAAACAGCTTAACCTCACGTGTTCGGACTCGACATTGATAATGGGTATACCGCTCTATGATATTGCCAGAGCGCATAGCAGAAAAGGGTTATGTGCCTGAATAATCTGAACCTGTATCAAACTTATGCGTTTAGTTTGAAATTATATCCGTTTTTCGGCATCGAACGGCCTGAAGCAGGAAGAGTGATGGAAGCGAGCCAAATGTTCTGTGGTGCTCACTACGCCGAAACAGACAAGCGTGCAGTGACTAAATACTTAAGCAAGACCACAGAGCTGGCTGCCAGCCAGCAGCCAGATCTGAGTTGTGAGGAAAATATGTCATGAATCCAGAGAAGCGTTGCGTTATCTTTCTTCAGAAGGGGTGTGCTGAGGAAATTTAGGTAACCATCGCTTGAAGGTTTTTCGCCGGAAACTCAATAGCATCAAAGCCCCGGCAATATAGAGTGCCGGTTCCACAATACCGGATTTCACTGACCAGTAGTAATGAACCGGTGCCAGCACAGCGACCAGATATACCCAGTAGTGCAGCTGTTGCCAGCGCTTGCCTAATTTTCTCTGCATCCCCTGGGTGGAAGTAATGGCAAGGGCAAAGAGAATTAACCAGCATACTGCACCTATAGTCAGATAGGGCCGCTCGACTATTTCACTGGCCAGCAAGGACCAGTTGAGATTCAGATCCAGCAGTACATAGACTAAAAGATGCAGGGCTGCCCAGAAAAAGCTGTAAAGGCCGAGCACCCGACGCACTTTCACTAACGCGCCTTGCTTGAGCAGCTTTGCAACCGGGGAGACCAGCAGAGTGATAAAGAGTGTATTGAGCGCCGCTTTACCCGTAAAGTGACTCAGGCCCTGAACAGGGTCTGCTCCGAGCCGGCCGTTCAGAAGCTGAAAAGTCAGCATCGCCAGAAAGCCCATCGACACCAGATGAATCAGCGTTTTTAACGCAGTAATGTGAGCGGGCTTAAGCCGGATACTTTGCAAGGTGCGCGCCAGTTTCTGCATTAAAAGAATTTCCTCAAATCCATTCCTTTATAAAGCCCCGCAACTTCAGAGGCATAACCGTTGAATGGCAGCGTCGGTTGCCGACGGCTGCTGAACAGGTTGCCCTCGCCAATAAAGCGTTCACTTGCCTGGCTCCATCTTGGGTGATCCACTTGTGGATTCACGTTGGCGTAGAAACCGTACTCATTAGAAGCGAGCAGGTTCCAAGTAGTTGGCGGTTGCTTATCCGTCAGGGTAATTTTGACGATAGACTTGATGCTTTTGAAGCCGTATTTCCATGGCACCACCAAGCGCAGCGGTGCACCGTTCTGCGGTGCCAGCGTTTTTCCGTATAAGCCGACAGCAATCAGGGTCAATGGGTGCATCGCCTCGTCCATTCGCAGGCCTTCAACATACGGGTAATCTATCCCGCCACCCAACCGGCGAGATGCCTGTCCCGGCATCTGTTTCGGGTCGTACAGTGTCTCGAAAGCGACATATTTTGCGTGACTGGTTGGCTGCGCATATCTCAGCAGTGACGCCAGCGGGAAGCCGATCCAAGGCACGTTCATCGACCAGGCTTCGACACAACGCAGGCGATAGATGCGTTCTTCAATCGGGAAGCGTTTAAATATGTCGTCATAATCGAGTGTGAAAGGGCGGGCAACCATGCCGCTGACATCCACTTTCCATGGATCGGTCACAAAATTCGCTGCCCGGCGTGCAGGATCAGACTTGTCGGTACCGAATTCATAAAAATTATTATATTTCAGAATTTTGTCTTCAGGTGTTAAAGACAGGTCCGGGTGAAAACGTGTGGAGTCGGGGGCGTTGAGCGCACGTCGGCGATCCGGTATTTTTTCGTCCTCACCAAAAATATCAAAAACACTGGCCTGTGCTTGCGTGGCTAAGGGCAGGGTTGCCAGGGTGATCCCCAGCTTTTTGAGAATGTCGCGGCGTTGGTGATAAACCGACTCCGGTGTGACATCACTTTCCTTCAGTTGCCAGGGCGGGGTTGATTTAATACGCATGTGCATCCCTTATGTGCGGTATAAATTTACTGATGTGTTACAAGAGACCTGAATCAATCAGAAAAATTTCATCTGCACGGGTATTAAAAGGCTGAAAGCCAGGTTGCCGCAGTTTGTGATAACCGCCGGACTGTTATTGAGTGATATGGCCTGTTTTCACTAACAGCAGACAGCCATCTTTTGTTGCGGGCTGATGAGAGCTGCCCGGCGGAGTTCGCAGCCAGAAGCCTTCGTCATATTCTCCCCATTCATCATAAAAGCTGCCAGCAAGGATATAAACTTCCAGGCCGCCGTCGTAACTTTGCGGCGGTAGCGTTGACCCCGCGGGCCATTGCATGATGACAGTGCGATCTGAGCCATAGCCATGCAGCGGAAGCACGGACTGACCGGGGTAATGGCCGGGCTGCCATCTGGCGTTATGGGTATCAATCCTGAGCGGTTCCCTATCGCCTTCCGGAAACATGTTCAGTTTGACATACAAGGTACAGCCGCTGTCGCTGGCAGGCGCATGCCGGGTTTTCGCCGGGTTACGGATATAAGTGCCTGCCGGGTAGTGGCCAAACTCGTCCTGAAAGATACCGCTGACGACAAAGATCTCTTCGCCGTTTGGATGGTAATGGCTTGAAAAGTGCGTGTTGGGTTCATAACGGACCAGGCTGGTGACTTCACCTGACTCTTTCGCCTCCCGTTCCAGTGGAATACGCCACACGCCAGTTGCCGGGGATGCCATCCAGTGCTGTGCCTGGGTATTGATCACCACACGTTTATCACGGTTCATGTTAATCGGCTCAAAGGGAGCCTCGGAGCTGGGCATCATGGTTTCGTCTCCATGCGTAGGCGTTAAGCTGCTTCCTAAAGTGTAGTTAATTCACTGCAGCCGGAAAGTCTGCTGAGCGGATCTTGTATCGTGAAGGTTTAAGGCGACTGGCAGCTTTTTTGGACGCATATTTCTGCATTTAAAATGTCAAGCTGTGATGTAAAACAGTAAATCTCAGACTTTTACGATTGACCTGAGCGGGATGCTTGCTATTCTAGCGAACACTTGTACGCCGAAAGACAGAGAATGACATGTCACATCCAAAGCCGCCAATCATCTGGCTAAATTTGATTATCTTTACCGTTACCTTTTCCATCGCTGCGATTGGTGCACCCCTTTATGCTTACTTTATCGGGTTTGACTGGCAGCAAGGGCTGATGCTGCTGGCAGCGTTCAGCTACTGCGGGCTGTCGATTACGGCGGGTTATCACCGCCTCTGGTCGCATAAGGCGTATGAAGCAAATGCCGCTGTGCGTTTTATCTATGCGATTGGTGGCGCATTCGCGCTGCAAAACAGCATTCTGCACTGGTCGTCTGATCACCGGATCCACCATCGCCATGTGGATAATAACGATGTTGATCCGTATTCCGCCAAGCGTGGTTTTTTCTACAGCCACATCGGCTGGATGCTGCGTGAATATCAGGCACATCGCTACACGGATTACTCAAACTGCCGTGATTTACAAAAAGATAAGATCGTCATGTGGCAGCACAAGTATTACGTACCGCTGGCTGTGGCGACGAATGTAGGCATACCGCTGCTGTTTGGTCTTTTACACGGCGATATCTGGGGAGCGTTACTGCTGGTTGGGGTTGTTCGTCTGGTGCTCAATCATCACACCACTTTCTTTATCAACTCTCTGGCTCATATCTGGGGTTCGCAACCTTATACGGATAAAAATACGGCGCGGGACAATGGTTTTCTGGCTTTTCTGACCTTTGGTGAGGGGTATCATAACTACCATCACATCTTTGAAAATGACTACAGGAACGGGATTCGCTGGTGGCAGTTTGACCCGACTAAGTGGCTTATAAGAAGTCTGTCCTGGTTAGGTCTTGCCAGCAACCTGCGTACTTGCCCGGAAGATAAAATTGAAAAGGCGAAGGCAACTATGATGCTTAAACGCATTCAGTCCCGCCTGAGCACCGGGCCGGATAGCAGGGTTGTGCTGCAAAAAGTGGAAGCAGAGTATGACGTGCTGATACAGAAAATTTCAGAGTACTATGCAACCCGAAAACAATTGCTTGAAGTGAAAAGGCAGGCGCTTCGCGAACAGTACGACAATCTGGATATTGTGAAGCAATATCAGGAAATAAAGGCCCGGCTGGAACAACAGCGTCGTGACTGGAAACTGCTGACAGCACAATATGCCTGAGTCTGGATCGGGTGAACGAAAAAGCGGGCAATGCCCGCTTTTTTTGTACGCATAATTCTACATAAGTCCCATTGCTTACAACCCACCGCCACTTTATTGACGTAAACCTGACCTGGTATTTGCAGGAGCTGGGTACACTGACAGTCAAACTCAGAAAGTGATCAAAGCTACATTTTGTGTCATATATAAGAAAATCACAGTCACTTACTGAGTAAAGATCAAACTTTGCCATAATAATTAAGGTTCTGTTGCCAAATTTTTTGGGTGGAATATCAACTGACTCCCAGTTGCTTATGTCAACAGACTTCATCGATCTGGAGGCTTTCGTGTATCGCTCATTACTTTGTACTCTGATTGGCCTGGCTTCAATGGGTGCGAATGCTATTGAATACCAACTCCCTTCTGACGGCAGCAAGCTCGTCGGTGCTGTGGAGTATTACCAGGTTCCCGAGAATGAAAAAGAGAGTATCGCTGATATCGCTAACCACTTTGACGTGGGTTTTTTAGCCGTGATGGAAGCGAACAAGGGGGTTGACCCTTTTCTGCCTGAGCCGGGCACTATGCTGACCATACCGACCAGGCTGATATTGCCTGATGTACCGCATGAAGGCATAGTGATCAACCTTGCTGAATTGCGTTTGTACTATTTCCCGCCGGGTAAAGATTCTGTCTATGTGTTCCCTATTGGTATCGGCCGTATCGGCCGGGAAACACCTGTGATGACAACGTCAATCAGCCAGAAAATTGTCGGTCCGACCTGGACACCAACGGCGAATATTCGCAAAGAGTACCGCGAAGAACGCGGTATCGAACTGCCGGCAGTGATTCCGGCGGGCCCGGATAACCCATTAGGTGAGTATGCCATGCGGCTTGCTCACAGCCGCGGAGAATACCTGATACACGGTACCAACAAAGACTTCGGTATTGGTATGCGTGTCAGCTCAGGGTGTATCCGTATGAACCCGTGGGATATTGAGTGGTTATTCCCGCAGATCCCAAAAGGCACCAAAGTGCGGGTGATTAATCAACCGTTGAAAGAAACCCGTGAACCGGATGGCAGTCTGTATGTTGAAGTGCATCAGCCTTTGTCAAAGTCTGAGTCTGAAGCAGGGCAGGCGAAAGTCGTGAAACCAAGTAATGCACTTGTTAATGCTGTTGAAAGCGATAATCAGGCAATTTCACGCTTGTCTCAGGCTTTGCAATCTCAGGACGGTGTGCCTGTCGCGATTGATTGAACATTCAGTATCATTGAACTTTTGACTGCCGCTGGCTTGTGCGTGCAACCTTGTACAAGCCGGCAAATGCCAAATTTCAGACAAAAAAAAGTGGAGCTGTGAAGCTCCACTTTTTTGTCGTTTTTGTTACTTACGATACGAACTAGCCATGTTGTCAATACGCTGGTTAGCACGCATTGCTTCCTGGTAAGCAGCATCTGCAGAAGCACGAGCGTCGTTAACGGCGCCGGCCATCTGATCTTGCTGACTTTGCAGTGCACCCACTTGGTCAGAAAGCATGTCTACTTTATTGGTTAGTTGTTGCATCTGATCTACTTCATCTGAGCTGGAACAGCCAATCAAAGTTGCACTCAGAATGATACCAGTAAGGATAGATAATGAACGGTTCATTTTTCTTTCTTCTCCTTTGTTTTGCCACTACAGACCGAGTGTAAAAATTTATCAGTCGGCAGAATTAGTATGGCATATGTTATTCAAATTGCTCATCCAAGAAGCTTTTTTCCCAAAAAAAATTCTCTCAAAGACGAGAAAAAGCCCGTGAACGACAGCAAGAATGCGGCCTTTCGCCGTTTGAGTCAATGCACGCTATGTGAATGATATGTCAAATCTTCTTCATTATTTCTCAATCAGGAGACGTTCATTCCTGTCAATAGCGTCTACCAGGATATTGGGATTTAAAGTGTGAGGCACTTTTTCTAACAAGGTGCCGTCGGGTTTTAACAGATAAAAGTACGAGCTGTGGTCGACGGAATATTCTAATGCTGAATCTTCCTGCTTGGTTTTCATAAAGAGGACGCCATACTTCTTCGCCAGTAATTGGGTTTGTTCCATGGTCCCCGTCATACCTGTAATATTCTGATGGAAGTATTGCGCGTATTGAGCACTTTTTTCAGGTGTATCCCTTTCTGGATCCAAAGTAATAAATACAGGCCAAACTTTATTTAATTCATCCTGGGAGATGGCTTTCAAAGCGGCACCCAGAATAGCCAGTGATGTAGGGCAGACATCCGGGCAATGCGTGAAACCAAAGTAGACAACGCGCAGGCGGTTATCACTGGTATTGAACAAGTCGACAGATTCTTTACCGCTCTCGAGCTGGCCGCTCGACTGCTGAGCTTCTGCGACACTGTCGTCATGGCTGTCAACGAGGTAACGGGTGGCCAGGCCAGCAATCAAGGCTACGGCCAAAATTATCCATTGAAATTTCACTGTGTCATCCTTAGGGAAACGTAGAGAGGTGTAAGTGAGCCGGAATCTGAGGTGATCTTGCCTTGCCAGGTCATAGCGTCCTGTGTACAGAAAGGCAGCATGAGTTCACCAGAAAAGCTGTCATCCGGTTGCCGGGTTAATTGTAGCTGATATTGTCCCATCATCATTTCATGACCTTCCAGAGTAAGAAGGAGGCTGTTTGTCTCTTTCGGCAGCTCAGGCCAGCGAATGGTCATAGTGGTGGGTTGCAGCGGGTGGACAATATTGTCGCTCAGCATGATGCTGGCATTGTTCTGAAGGCAGCTTGCCTGACTCAACTCACAGGCCTGTGAGCTGTCATAAATGGGTTCAGAGCGGATGAATGCCGGCAGCCACTCAATGGCGGCATAGCCCAAGCAGAATGCCAAAATGAGCTTTACTGGCATTGACCAATGCGTTGAGAAAAGCTTGTGGGACATCGGTTTCTCGCGTAAGTATCTTGTTATCAATCAACTGCGCTATGGTATCACGCTTTTTGTGGCGCTCGCAGCTGCGATAAAAGAAAGGCTGCCAGATGGCAGCCTCAGCATTCATTCAGCGGTTAGTCCGCGGCAAATTTTTCCAGTCCCCACACCAGCACTATCCCGAGTAGCATGGCAATGACTGCATAGCTAAGAAGCGCTGGCTGGCCGGTAACCTGTTCAAAACTAAAGGGTGACAGGTTGTGCTCCAGCAGGGGCACTTGTTCTCCGCTGGAATTGGTGCGCCAGCTGATGGTTTCTTTCCAGGGCCAGACTTTATTCAGTGTGCCGAGCATCAGGCCTGTCAGGAAGGTCAGCGTGAGATCGCGGTAATGACGAAGCAGCCACGACAGTATATGAGAAAAGCACAGCAGGCCGAGCACACAACCCGTCGCAAACAGTCCCAGAATACCCAGTTGCAGCGATTTAGCCGCCGTGAGGATAGGGCCATACATGCCCAGCAGCAGCAAAATAAAGCTGCCGGAGATCCCGGGCAAAATCATCGCACAAATCGCAATGGATCCTGCTAACACTATGTTGATACTGGTCGGCGCCATATCAATAGGGTGTAAAACAGTGATGCCATACGCAAACGCTGCACCAGCAATAATGCACAGAACCCGAGTCATTCGCCAGTGCTGAACTTGTTTAAACATATGAACAGCAGAAATCAGGATCAGGCCAAAGAAAAAAGACCATAGCGGGATCGGATGCGTATGCAGCATCCAGGTGATCACACGAGCCAGGGTGAGAATACTGGTGAGAATACCGGTGAGAAGCACAATCAGAAAACCCGCATTGATGTGGGTAAGCACTGCGCGGATTCCCTGTTTGCGCCACAGCGGGATCAGGCTGGGGTTGATGCGTCTGATGCTTTCCAGCAGTGTATCGTAAATACCGGTGATAAAAGCGATTGTACCGCCGGAAACGCCGGGAACGACGTCTGCCGCGCCCATCGCCAATCCCTTAAGAAATGTAAAAACGTTACTCATTTGATTCAGGCATAGTTGTTATGAAAGTGAAGGCATTATACCGACTTAGTGTCAAAACGGTATGAGCACTTTGTTGAGTTCAGGTGGAAAATGTAACGGCAGATGAGTCTGCCTGAAGTCTGTCACTGTCAGCAATTAGTCAATTGTCTCAAGATTCGATCATTATTTGCTGCTAATTTGCTTAACTCTAAAGTATGGGCCTGTGCGGTTCATACTTGAACAAAGGTGAGCAAGATGAAATGGAACAGTGTGATGTTATCAGCGCTGGTGGTTTCTGGAGTATTCGTCGCGAATGTTCAGTCGGAGAGTTTACTGATGTCCTATGACGAATATATGGAGCGGTGCACCGAAACGTATGGCTCCGACAGGACAACCATCAGTGTCTGCGAAAATCAGTATCTGACTATGTATGCCAAAGATGAAGAGGTGACAGCGCAAGCTGAAACACAAGTGCCGGGCACTGCTCCCTCTTCAGATTCTCCAGAACCACAATCATCTGTACCTGAGACCGATACCGAGCAGCCGGAATAAACTCAGGTATTGGTTGCCGTACTCAATGGCAGAGTAATGGCGACAGTGACACCCAAACAATCATGGCGGTTTTTGATTGCGATTTGCCCTGCGTGATAATCCACGATCAGCCGCGCAATATACAGACCCAGACCGAGATGCGGTTTGTCCTGATGCGCCTGACTGCGTACCGAGACCATTGAATGTAACAGTTGGTCGGCCATATCATCCGGTAGTAGCGGCCCCTGATTGCTGACAGTCAGTGTGGCGTGCTTATCAGTTTGTGACAGTGTGACGTCAATCTGGCTGTTCGGGTGGCTGAATTCAACCGCGTTAGCAATCAGTTTGTCCAGTAGCTGAGCCAGAAAGTCGGGTGCGCCTGTGATACGGACCGGGCTTTCCGGCACCTGCACCTGGAAGTCTTGCTCTGCAAAGGCGAACTGATAGCCTTGCATACAGCCGCTGATCAACTCATGGAGCGCAAACTCTTCCATGTCTGCACCTTGCAGGCTCTGCTCGATACGGGTTGCTTCCGTCATGCTCGATAAAATCGTGCTCAGTCTTCGGATACCTTCCTGCGCCCGTTCGATATAGCGCTGTTCATCATGATTGAGGCTGGACATAGAAAGGTTATCCAGTGAAGAGCGCACGACGGCAACGGGCGTGCGCAGCTCATGTGACAACCGCGAAGACAGGTTTTCCAGGTAATGATTGTATTGTCCGAGCCGGTTTACCATGCTAGCCAGACTGCGGGATAAATCACCGACTTCATCTTTCGATGATGACGCAGTGATCGCTTCGCGAATCCGGCCCTGAGCATCTATTGATTGTTCTGCCTGATCGCGTAACCGCCGGATACGGCCTGAGAGGCTTGAGGCAAACAGGAAAAGAATTATGGCAGCGATGATGATGATCGCCAGTAACACGTTAAAGAGTTGTTCCAGAGCCCGGTTTTTCAGGGTCTGAACCCCCTGGGTTGATTCTTCGGCGACCACGGCTCCCATCACTTTGTCATCCAGCCAGATGGGGTAGGCGGCGGACAGAATCATTGCTTTGCCGTCACTTGATGGCCGCCAGTGGGCGTAACCGCGTCCCTGCAAGGCTTGATCAACATTGACGCCTGTGATCAGTGCGGGATCGGCGGGCTTGTCGTCGAACGGGACGGGCTCTGATAAGAGAAAGGTGTAATAAAGCGGGCGCAACAGGTGTTGATCCAGCCAGGAGCCTAAACCATATTCCTCTTCATCATAACGAACAGATGTTGCCCACACCCCGTCGGAATGCTGAATGTCGCCGGATTGCGCTAATACGCGCTGATGACGATCCAGCACCCAGATACGTGAACTGCTGTGCCCCATGCCTTTGACTATGCGCTCAATTTCCGGTGAGGGCAGCAGCACTGTACCCAAATCAGCCGCCGTTTTGCTGTTGGCTGTGCCTATGATGGTCTCAACATCACGGTGGGTATCGTGGTTAACATCATAAACAGACACCGACAGCCGTTGGCCGAGCTGTGACAAGGGCATGCTGATTTCCAGCGAGTAGCCATCCTGCCTTGGTTGCCACTGCGCTGTAATCAGGTTCGTGGCAGAGATCAGGTTCGGCTCGTCAAGCTCATCGGTGATCATCCAGGCCGAAGTCTGGCCATCTTGTTCAAGTGCAATCAGATAGCGTTCGAACTCACCCTGTGGGGTTGTCAGTGCCAATATCAGATGGTCGTTCCTGTCGACCTGATGACTGTTGGCACGGCGCAAAACGGTGTGCCTGTCCTTCACTTTCATGGCGGCATAAAATTGCTGGCTGTGTCGCCCGGTAATCAGATAAAAATCGGTTTGTCCCTGCTGGTAAGGGCGCTGGCTGAATCGGACATACTGACGTCCGTAATAATGCATCTTGGCATCAAGATCCTCAGGCCAGTCTGCCAGGCTTCCGTCAATGGTGATTGAACCGGGCAAGTCGTAGACGTATAAATCGCGGCCATGCTGAACACGAGGCAGAAAACTGGCTTGCTGGCTGAACAGCGCAGGCCGTTCGTTCAGCGCGGTGGCAATGGCTCTGGCTGTGCCAATCAGGGTTTGCTCTTGTCCCTGACGGAGCAGTTTTTCCATTTCAAGAACAAACCGGTACCCGAACCAGGGCAGGGTGAGCAACAGGCTGGCGATGATAACAATCTTAACGCGAAGTCCTGCGGTGAGTCGTGCGGTCAGGCTCCCCATCGGTATCCCATTCCGTAGACAGTATGAATATGATCAAAGTCGGCATCATTCTGGGCAAACTTTTTGCGTATCCGCTTGATATGAGAGGTGATGGTACTGTCATCGACCACGACGTGGGCATCCTCCATCAAATCCTGACGACTTCTGACATGGCCCGGGCGTTTTGCCAGCGCGTACACCATCCAGAACTCAGTCACAGTTAAATCAATGTGCTGATCCTGCCAGAAGATCTGCATTTTGTTCTGGTCAATGGTCAAAGCTCCCCTGTGCAGCAGTGTCTCTTCGGTCGCAGGGGCAGACATCAGCTCACTGCGCCGGAATAGCGCGGCAATTCTTGCCATTAAATGGGGCAGGCTGATGTCTTTGGTGAGATAGTCATCTGCCCCCATCCGCAGTCCGCACACCGTATCGAAGTCGCTGTCGCGTGCAGTCAGAAAAATGATGGGTACAGTGGGGGAGAGTGCGCGTAACGACTGACAAAGTGCGAATCCGCCATCTATCTCATGGCCCAGGCCGATATCTATGATGGCCAGATCGGGCAGTTTGAGTTCGAACGCTTGCTGGGCTTGCTGGCGGTCAGCGTAGCCCTGCACTTTGTAACCGTGCTTTTTCAGCACATCCATGTAGTTTTCCCGAATCGCCGCTTCGTCTTCAACAATGGCTATATGTTTCATTGATTGCTTCATCATTCACCTTGGAGAAAACTGACTATACCTGAACTGGCAGGCTAAAAAAGTGCAAATCCGCCTTCAAAGTCAATTGCCATAATGTTGCCACATTTGATCAGCACATTGCCTTTTTCTCTCCCTCTTATTGCCTGAACACTTTGTTTTAATTCTCTCATCGGCAAACGAGAGCTGCATTAACGGCCTCAGATGCTTTTTCGGATAACACAGAAATGATGAGGAAAATCAGATGAACGACATGATGAAAAAACAGGCTCTTTCCCTTCTGGTCGCCACAGCGGTGATGGGCGCCAGCACTCAGGTTCATGCGGGCCAGCAGAGTACAGCAAACACTGAACCGGTTGCACAGCAAGAACAATGGATTGGTATGGGTTCCGGTGCCGCAGTCGGCGGTCTGGTTGGTGGTCCGGTCGGTGCTGTGATTGGTGCAATGGTCGGCGGGATTATGGGGACGGCCGTTGGCCAGGAAGGTTATATCGCCAGCCAGACAGCGCGTTTGAGTGAGCAGCAGAAAACCATTGTTGCTCTGAATGAGCGTAACGCTGAACTGGAGCCTGTGCTAAACAGCTATCAGGACATGCAGCATGAAATGGCCAGCCTGCGCGAGACACAACAGAAGCATGATATGGCGTTGGCAATGAACGTACATTTTCGAACCGGCTCGGCAGTGATTGAGCCCCATTTTCAGGCTCAGTTGGATGAAATTGCAGAACTGATGAAGCAATCGCCAGAAATAAACTGGGAATTATCAGGCTATGCAGACCGCCGTGGCGGGTCGGAGCGTAACCAGGTTCTTTCTGAAGAGCGTGCGACTGCCGTCAGGGATTATCTGGAATCTCGGGGCGCGAATCCATTGCAGATTGTCACCATTGCTTATGGCGAAGAAGAGCCGCTCAAAATGGATGAAAGCTGGGAGTATGACTTTTTTGACCGTCGTGTCACTTTGCGTAGTCAGCAGGGACCGGTTCAGACAGCGCAGTCGCATTAAGGGGGATGTATGGAATCGACAGCTCAGTTTACGCTCAGCAGTTGCTTAATACCGATAGCGGTTTTGGTGTTGTTTACTATGCAGCTGGCAATGAAAAGCGATGATCGCACATTGTCAGTCAGTCATCAGATTGAAGCGAAGGGATTCAATGATGGTATCTGGCAAGATATGGACAGTCTTTCACCTAATCAGTAGTTTGGTTCAGTATCAGGGGAGCCGGGTTGGACTGGCCCCTGACTCCTGGCCGGGAGCACTGCTGAAGCTGACATTACTGCATTTGAGTCTGGTGTATTGCTGATAAGACTACGCGCCTTTTAACCTTTGTCTGCCAAACGTCGTGAGTAAGCCCGTGGCGAATTACACGGGCTGCTTTAAGGCTTCTCTCAGTCTGTCCTGGACGACTTCAACCAACAGATCCGGCTGGAATTTAGAAATGAAACGGTTACAGCCTACTTTATCGACCATTGCCTGGTTAAAGCTTCCGCTGAGCGAGGTGTTTAGTGCAATGAACAAATCTTTCATCCTCTCATCACTGCGGATTTCGTGGGTCAGGCGATAACCATCCATTTCCGGCATTTCGGCATCGGTGAACATCATCAGGATCTCGTGATTGACCTCTTTTCCTTCATCGCACCAGCCTTTGAGAATATCCAGTGCTTTTTGCCCATTAATGGCTTCTATGATTTCCAGGCCAAGCTGCGACAGGGTATCCCTGATTTGTGCTCTCGCGGTTGAAGAGTCGTCGACAATCAGAATTTTGCGTCCATGAAACTGGCTGACTAAATGCTGATCGAGAATATCGTCAGAAATGTCCGTGTTGTATGACACAATCTGAGCCAGCACCTTTTCGACATCGACTATGCTGACCAGCCTCTCAACACCCTCTCTTTGGATTCTGGTAATGGCGGTCAGATAATTGTTTTTACCGACCTGACTGGGTGGCGGCTGAATGTCCTGCCAGGTCATATTGGCAATGTTCATCACTTGTCCGACGAGAAAGCCCTGAACGCTTCGATTGTACTCAGTAATGATGAGGTTGGTTTCAGTGCTCTCTTCCGTGGCTCTTACACCAATAGCCTTTCGTAAATCAATGATTGGAATCGACTGTCCGCGAATGTTGGCAACACCACAGACACTGGAATGACTGCCGGGCAGCGAGTGCAGGTGCGGTTGCTTGACGATTTCACGCACTTTGAACACGTTAATCGCAAATAATTGAGCAGAATGAAGCCGAAAAATCAGCAATTCAAGGCGGTTCTCTCCAACAAGTTGTGTACGAAGATCGACTGCATCAAGAATGGTCGTCATAAAATGCCCGTAAATGTGGTTTTTGTTCTGAATTTCAGCAAATTATAGAGAGAGGAAGCCAATATTCCTAACGAAGGTTACAAAGGTAAGAGCAACATCCCAGTTTCATAGTGAATGCGCCAAAAGAAAAGCGCATCACTCTTGTTTCTTACCGTTGCGATTGGTTCGTACTAAAGGTTTGTCACACTTTTCACTTTGTTGGGCTCTGAAGTGAAAATTCAGTATTAGATCCTGCTTTTCATGCGAAGGACTGTGTTATGGCATTGATCTTCCATGCTACTAGCACTCAAATTGTGAATTTTATTTTTCAGATATGGCCTTTGCAGCGATATCCTGCTGCTGGCAAAGTTGTTAACTGTTTTGTAACTTTTCGCGGGAAGTTGTTTCCTGTTAGGTGTTTATAATGTTTCAGAATGTAAATGACTGAAAGTGAAACATTTTAGTAACAATGCTGGGAAGAGTGACCACTGTTAAACCTCAGTAAAACCTGAAACAATAGCCGCAAAAGGGCGATCCGGTGAAAGAGTTGGCGCCCACTGTCATTAACGTCGGGTTTTTGAGTGAGGTTCTTATGAAGTTCTTGATCATTCTCGCTGTATCGGTTGTTGCCGGTGTTTTCTCAGGTGAGCATCTTCATTCATTTATGGCCGGTTTTGGCATAGCGTCTCTGGCGGTAGGTACGGCCTACTGGCTGGCATTCCGGGCAACGCGTTATCCTCAATTGGCATTCATGCTGCTGCTAACCGGGTTAATGGCTAAAATGGGCGTCACTGTCGCAGGGGTAATGTGGGGGCTGGAAAATCAGGTGATTAACTCACCTCTGGTATTTGCTCTGTCATACCTTTTCTTTTCTATTGTCGCGACTTACGGCTACTTCAAGCTGCGCGAATATCAACTTACCCGGCTTGAAACGCTCAAACTCGCCAACGCATAATGCACAAAGGGCCACAGATGAGTGGCCCTTTGTCTTTTTACTTCGCGAACATTGCATACCGTCGCTTTAAACGTGATGCCGCAACCCCATCTGCACCGTGCCTTTTACTTGCAGATCCGCCGTCAGTAATGCCAGATTGGCTTTATATCCTGTTCTAACCCTTCCATAGTGTGCATCCAGCCCCAGTGCTTTGGCCGGGTACAGGCTTGCCATCCGCAATGCCTCTTCTTTGCTGACACTCACATGGTTAATCAGATTATGTACCCCTTCAATCATGGTAATGGCCGCGCCGGCAATCGTGCCATCGGCATAATGGCATTTACCGTCGGTGACATAGGCCTTGGTGCCTGCCATATCGTACTCTTTGAGGTCAGTACCCGCTGGTGTCACAGCATCGGTAACCATAAAAAGTTTCTCTCCCAGAAGCTGGTGGGCGATTCTGATTGAGGCGTAATTCACATGAATACCATCAACAATAATGCCGGTATGGGGTTTGCGATCAAAGATATAGCCGACAGCACCTGGCTCACGGGAATCCAGCGGACTCATCGCGTTAAACAGATGCGTGGCCATACTGATGCCCTGTTTGGCGATGTAGTCGGTGTACCGGCCATTGGTGTGACCCATAGACACTATGATGTTCGCCTCTGTCAGCTGGTTAATCACCGATTGCTCACAAGACTCAGGCGCCAGTGTGATCACTTTTATGCAATGGGCATGGCTGATGAGGTACTCCGCGGTTTCTTCATCAAGATCCCTGATGCATTGTTCCCGATGGGCCCCTTTCTTTTGGCGGTTGATGAAAGGGCCTTCTAAATGCAGTCCCAGCACTCCTTCAGATTCAGGGGTATCAATGCTTTCAATCAACTGAATGACTTCGTTAAGCGGTTCGGCTTCGCTGGTGATAAAAGTGGGAAGATATTGGGTGGTACCGTAGCGAAGATTGGTGGCATTCATGGTATCCAGGGTGGATTTGGCAATGTCTGTGTTTAGCAAGACGCCGCCACAACCGTTTAGCTGAATATCTATGAAGCCCGCGGTGGCCAGTAACCCTGTCCCGTCCAGACAGTCGGTCGGGAGTAATTGCCGGGACTTGGCTTGCGACATGGGCATGACGGCAGAGATGGTATCTCTGTCAATAAAAATGGCTTGATCTTCAGCAATCGTGCTGCCATCAAACACGCTGATGTGGGTTATGGCGTACATGGGCCGGACTCCGAAAATGCCGAGGAGGAGATTAACCTATGGCTATCTTATTTTTTTTATGAAAATAAGATAGCCTGCATTGAATCCGGGATCAATTTATCAGTGCAATTAATGTCAACTTTGTGACTTAATTATTTGATGAGGTTTAAGATCTGCCTGAAGCTTTCCCCTTCAGCAACGCCTTGTAACTCAAAAAGTACCATTTCTGTGCACGAGACAGAGGCGCCTGCCTGTTGCATGCGATTCAGGGCGACTGTTTTGTTCGCCGCATTCCGTGAAGAGACAGCATCAGAAATGACTTCGACATGGTAGCCTTTGCGAAGTAAATCCATGGCGGTTTGATAGACACAAATGTGCGCTTCGATACCGACCAGCAGCACGTTCTTGCAGCCTGTGGAAACTAAAGCGTCCATAAAGTCGATCGACTGGCAACCGCTGAAACAATTTTTGGCGATCGGCGCCTGATCAGTGAGGTGCTCAGCAATCTGCGCAATAGTGGGCCCAAGCTTATCGGGTAACTGCTCTAACCAGATGACAGGTAATTGAAGCGCTTTTGCCCCTTGCGTCATGACAGACAGGTTTTGATAGAGAGTATCACTGTCTGACATCAGGCTGGCCAGCTTACCCTGAACATCAACGATCACCAGTGCGGTTTTATTGCGATCCAGCATAGGAATGTCCTTATCTTAAATTCACCGTTATGTGCTTTTACATGAAAAGTTTAGCGGTGATTGCTCCTTGGTTGTAAGGCAGAACATGGTTCTATCTGACCATAAAGTCAAGTCGGTTTGGTATTTTGTCTGCCCCATAAGCTAAAATAGTTTGGTGAAGTCGACCAAAGCGAAAAGCCTTGTAACTTGTTTCATCTTTACATTATGGGTAAATGACGGAACAATGACCCGATATTGAAACGTACCTGAAAAACCATGACTGAAAAAAAATCGAATCCTCTTACTGATCTTATCTTCAATGTCATCGTACCGTCTGTGGTACTGATGAAGCTGAGTGGCCAGGAACAACTGGGCCCTGTTAATGCATTGATGCTGGCACTGGCTTTCCCGATTGTGCTGGGTGGCTATGAACTGATCAAACACAAGAAGTTTAACTTCATTTCGTTATTGGGCTTTGTCAGTGTATTACTGACCGGTGGAATAGGTTTACTTGAACTTGATAATCAATGGCTTGCAATTAAAGAAGCTTTGATTCCTGGTTTGATTGGACTTGTGGTGTTTGTCTCAACATTCACTAAGTATCCTGTTGTAACCAAAATGATTTTCAACGATGCCGTTCTGAATCTTTCGCTGATCAAAGAGAAATTGACACAAAACGGCAAACTAACTGAATTCAACAAGTGTCTGGCACAGTCTAATTATTTGTTTGCCAGTACCTTCGTGTTTTCCTCAATAATGAATTACGTACTGGCCACCACCATAGTGACCAGCCCGGCAGGGTCAGAAGCTTTTAACGAAGAGCTGGGTGAAATGACGCTGCTGAGTTATCCGATGATCGCGATTCCGTCCATGCTGATGATGTTCGGTATCTTTTATTACGTCTGGCGTTCTATCCGGCGCATGACCAATCTTGAAGCTAACCAGATTTTCAAGATGCAGTAATACCGCCAAGGGCTTACCACTGAGTAAGCCCTTTTTACATCTGCGTATCACAGAGTCGATGCCGGTCTTGTTCGCAAATATCGGGCAAAGCGAGGGATATGGTTATGTGTAAAGCCGTTATATCTGATGGTGACTATACTTCCGATTTCAGGGGGAACGGCACGATCTGCATCTGAAAAACCCGTACCGATTTTAAAGGGCGGCAGAGCATCCATCTTTACCCAGAGCGCCCCCATCAATCCCTGATATTTCCCTTTCCCGGGCTCGTAGCCAACCACGACAGCTTCTGCATCTTCGAAGCGTTTTATTTTTACTAAGCTGTCTGACCGGCCTGCGACATAGGGTTGCGAAGCATGGTGTAACATTATTCCTTCACCGCCATCGGCTTCTATTTCCGACAGCCAGTTCTTTACCATGGCTATTGAGGTCAGTTTTCGCTGCTCTATGACGTTGATGTATGGATGATTTAATGTATCGACCAGTGCGGTGACATGGCGCCGGCGCTCATCAAATGAACCAGGATGTGCGGGGGCATCGAATACCATGAATCGGATCTTTTCCCACTGTTCAGGGTTGGGTGATGAATCCAGCACTGTTTGTGATACCAGATGAAAAGCGTCTCTTCCGGCCCATAATTCGCCCTCTAACACTTGGTCAGGCAAGCCAGCGGTGAACCACTGTGGTGCATGAATAACGTGCCCTGTACGGGTTTGCAGCTGCTGGCCATTCCAGTGGGCGCGGATGCCATCTAATTTTTCGCTGACCCAATAATCGGTCATTCTTGTACCCATAGGGAGCAGAAATGAGTCATCTTGCCAGGCAGCAGAAGTGGCTCTCATTGTTACCGTTTCTTTGGCATAACTGATTGGGCTCAGCATTAAGGTGATGATCATCGCCAGCTCAGATTGCTTCATGTTAGTTTTCCTCCGGGGGCTACAAGGGCAAAAAGTAACCCGACACTGTCATATCCAGATTTTATTCCGAGGGAAAAAGCGAAAGAGTGCGGCAGGAATGTGATTCGGAATAGCTAATTTTCTATCGCTATCATAGACTTTGCGAATGAAGCCTCAATGAAGCTTGATAAAGCTCTGACATCGGTTCGCATCGGTTGTGGTAGTTTGTGTCTCTGCCACTTAGCTACCCAGGGCTCTTGACGTCATTTGGGTATATTGGGCTGTTTATCGATGCTTAATCACGTATTGAACTGGGTAGTTTGTTAGGAGAAAGGAATGGAGTTGATGTCGAACTGGAAAGTGACTTTGGTTGCCGGTTTAGTTGCAGGAATGCTACTGGCATCGGCAATAGGGCACCTTCAGCATCAGCCAACGGTTGCGGAAATGGACAACCTTCGTGAGATAAACACTGAGCAGGCGGAGCAAATACAAAGCCTGAGCTCGCGGTTAGAAACGATGGCGTCAATGGAAACTCGAAAAGCAATTGAATTTAAAGAGTTACAGCAGCAACTTGAGCAGAAAACACTGGAGTTATCTTCAGTACGTGAAGAGCATGCAAAGCAAATGGCGGCCCTTAAGCAACAGAAAAAGCAGCTGGTTGTCACCAAAAAACAATTAGACACCAAAGTTGAGACGCTGACTGAAGCAACCCAAAAACAGCAGACTGTGCTGTCCAACTCTAAAGCGTTATATCAGCAGCAACTGGGGCTGCAAAAGCAGCTCAGCCAGGTAGAGGCTGATGTGAAACAAGCGCGGCGTGTTGCTGAAGAGTTCAAAAAGCCGTGCGACGAGTTTAAATCCGGCAAAAGTTGGAACTGGGTTTCTCAGGCTGATTGCGATCGTTATGAAGCAAAATTATCCAAAGTGGCGGAAGCGGAAGTGGAACGAACGGCGCTTCAGAACGAACTTGATGAACTGAATGAAAAAATCAATGTTACTTTGCCAAAAGATGAGTGATGTTCATGACGATCAACAAGTGTCAACCTGGCAGCCTGAGCATTCAGGATGTGTTATCAGACATACCTGATAAGCTGCCGGAAGAGCTGTTTCAGACTCTGATTAATACGTCTGGTGTACGTATTGAGCGAATCATCTCGCGGGGTCACCAGACACCACCTGATGAGTGGTACGATCAACATGAAGATGAGTGGGTGATGGTCATTCAGGGGGCCGCCGAGCTGGCATTCGACGATGGCCGTTTGCCTGTTCGGCTAGGTGAAGGCCAAAGTATTTATCTCCCTGCACACTGCCGTCATCGGGTCAGCTGGACGGCGCCCGGCGCGAATACCATCTGGCTGGCCGTATTTTTTCCGCCAGACTGCAATGACCTGTCAATTCTGCCTGAATAAAACCGGCATCCAGAAGATACCGGTGCTGTTGCTGTCTGATTTTCACCGTGCTGCCAGATAAGGTTTAGCCAACCGGCAGAGCTAAAGCGACTGGAAACTGACGAGCTCTCGCCAGTGCCTCGGCTTTTTCGGTGATAGTGGCAGCGCCAAGCTGCTGAGTGACTGTAAAGCGAGCTTCCAGAGGTAATGTCAGGCCACTTTGTTCAGCGTTAATCAATCCGTCTGCTACCAGCTTTTTGACGATGATCTCTGCGGCGGTTAATGCAGAGGACGCTTTGACGATCTCGGTGCGGGCATAGCGGTATCCATCAAACGAGACATCGGCAGCGCGAAGAGAGGGGTCTTCTCCCGGGATCTGCTGCGCCCCAAACAGTGGCGGACCGCCTACACTGGCTGTTTTATACGCTGGCAGATGTTTGGCAATATGCGCAATAGCCCTGTGCGTTCGTTGCTCTATATCACTGGGCTGCCAACCGTTTCTCAGCATATTTTTGTATATAGGATTTAATACGGGCTGAGCACTTTGTTCATTGCTGCTGACCAGGCCGTCTTTGAAGAGTGTGATGTCTTCTGTCATGCCGTGTAATTGGAAGTAGCCGTCCGGGTAGGGAGTCAGCTGAGCCATTCCCTGCGGGGTGCCACGCTGACCATGGAAAATAATTTCAGGCCATTCTGCTTTGCTGTCTTCCCATCGGGTGACATAGGCCGCTTTAAATTCGACCAAACGTTTACGCTTATAATGCGCCATATCATCTAAGGTGCCGGTGCGGTAACCACAGGCATTGATCAGATAATCCACTTCCTCTTTGTGGCTGTTGCAATTGCTACTGCCTTCACCCAGACAACGGTAAGTAATTTGCCATTTATGGGTCTGATTATCCTGCTCTATATGCGTTACCTTGGTGCGTGTTCTGACCTGGCTGTTGGGAAGTGCATCCAGTCCCAGAGTGACAGTGGCGGCTAACCGAAAGACGCTTACACCGTACTCCTGAACAAGTACGATGGGGAATTTAAAATTATCAAGGTCAAGGTGTTTTGCGACCGGAACCATCCAATCATCAGGCGCTGTTGCCCGGTTTGGCACAGTGCGTTGAGCCAGTCTTTCCAGATCTTCGCGATAATAGAGACGGAAATAATCATCCGGCTTGCCCAATACGGCATTTGCCGCATCCTTCTGAACCAAAGTTTTATAGTGTTGCTCAAGCAAAGTCAGCCGGGGGAGCAATAAGTCGGGATGGCCGGGATCCTGTTTCGGAACAGCGATGACGGTGGGGCGAATATTAGCGCTGTGTTTATAGACTCTTAACGTATCGACAGACTGTGTCAGCAGTTGGAGACACTGCTCATCTGAAATGTCACGATACAAATTGCCACCTGCGTGCAAGTGGCAGATAGGAGGACCATTAACCAGGCTTGGCCCTTCTTCGAAAAGGTTGACAGAGAAACCTTGCTCGGCAAGCCGAAGTGCAATGGTAGAACCTGCCATTCCTCCGCCAATAACCCCAATTTTCAGATGGCTAAAAGGTCTGTTTGTGCCAGTTTCAATCGTCATCAGCGGTAAATTCAACATTTTTGTAATCAGTTCTCATGCCGGACATTTTACTTGTCTGGCGCTTCGTTTGAAACAGTGAACATAAACAAACTCATTGATTGTTCATTTTTCTGTCAGTGTGAATTTACAATGTAAACATTATGCACCTGAGTGTGCATATGGGGGTGGGTTGTGATCTGCTTGATTGATAAAAGCCTGATCCGGCAACCTGGCTGGTTTACCTGTTGGCAGTGGTATTTTTTTGACTTGTATGACTCAGAAAGGGCTGTTTTCGGACACTGTCATAGATTGTGCTTAAAAATCGCTCCAGCTGGATGTCTTAATAAAGATATCGGCGCGCTATAACCTGCTTATTACCTTGCTAAAATTGATATCTCTGTCTAAACCCTTAGAGGTAGTGGTGAACTAATAACAAGGAAAATTTTATGATTCGAATAATCAAATTTGTTCCGTTGGCGATTTTTTTGTCTGGTTCAGTTGTTGCCGCGACAGAGAATCCGTGGTATTTCGGCGCCCGGGTGGGTGGCACACATTTTAACAATTTTGACGGTGCGATTGACGGCCAGAAAAGTGACTACGGGCAAGATGACTGGGGCGGGGGTGTTTTTCTGGGTTACCAGTTCTCTCCTATGGTTGGCTTAGAAGGCGGGTACACTTACCTTGGTGAAGCCGATTATGATTTAGGCAGTGGCGGCTTTGAAGCTTACGGTTTGGATTTAGTTGCCAAGCTGACATGGCCTGTGACGGATGTTGTTGATCTGTATGCCAAAGCGGGTGGCTTTTTCTTTAATGTTGATAACACGGTAAATGGTGCAGATGACAGTGGTACATCGGGCACTGCAGGGGTTGGGGCTGAATTTTATATGAATCCCAACGTCTCAACACGGTTAGAATATCAATATTACAATCAGGTTGGGCGCAGTGAACCTGGTAAGACAGATATTCATTTCTACGGGTTGAGCTTGGTATATCACTGGGGAGCACCAGCAGCCGCGGCCGTTGTTGAAGAGGCAGCTCCGCTGCCAGAGCCCGCGCCTTTGCCTGCTGCGACTATTCAGCCTGTCCGGGTGGCATTACCGTTTAACTTCGACAGTAGCCAGTTAACAGAAGATTATGTTGCTAAGTTACAACCCATTGCGGATCGCCTGGTGAATTATCCTGACAGTAAACTTCAGGTGATAGGCCACACAGATGCATCAGGTACACCGGCTTATAATCAGAAACTGTCTGAAGAACGTGCAGCAGCCGTCGCGGGCTATCTGGCGGGCTACTTCAGTATTGGTATGGACAGGATTGAGATTAAAGGCTTTGGTGAACGGGATCCTATTGCAACGAACAACACCGAAGAAGGGCGAGCGCAAAACCGCCGGGTAGAAGCTTATATGCCTGGTATGACGGATAATAGCCAGTAGTTTCAGCATTTTTACCTTTACTCTGCAAAGCCTCCTTGATGGGAGGCTTTTTCTGCTCAGAGCAAAAATAATCCAATATCCAGATTATCAGCCTGGCGCTTTACAGTTGGGAGGTGTTGTCGTTGAAACGGGCAAGCGGCCGATTTCACGCCGTAAATCATCAATGCGTGATGCATGGGAAGGGTGGGTCGACAGAATTTCAGGGGGTTGCCCGCCGCCGCTGGCTTTGCTCATGTTTTGCCAAAGCGCCACGCTTTGATTCGGATCGAAACCAGCTTGTGACATCATGCGCAGCCCGATGATATCGGACTCCGATTCCTGCGCACGGCCATAAGGCATCAGAATGCCGTACTGTACACCAAGCCCGAGCCCGGCCATGGCCATTTCCTGATACTCAGTGCCACCGAGGGCGACGCTGGAAATTTGCAAACCAAGGTTGGCTAACTGAGAGCGGGACAAGCGCTCGTTGCTGTGTTTGGCAAGGACATGGCCAATTTCATGGCCGATAACAGTCGCGAGTTGATCCTGATTCGTTGCAACTTTCAGCAGGCCGGTATACACGCCGATTTTTCCGCCGGGCAGCGCGAAGGCGTTCACCTGATCACTGTCGAATACAACCACTTCCCAGCTTGGTGCTTCTGGCTGGCGGCCAAGTGATGCAGTTAAAGCACGAGTGACACACTGAACATAGGTGTTAACCTGAGGATCAGTATTGATCTTTTCCTTTGTTTTCATCTCTTCAAAGGACTGTGCGCCCAGTTGCGACATGTCCTGTTCAGAGAACAGCAGTACCTGTTGCCGGCCAGTGGGTGAATTACTGCAAGCAGCCAGCAGTAATGCACTTGCCAGCAAACTGGTAACGGGTAAATGGCGAAATGCTATCATAGTTCTCACTCCTCGCTTTTTAGTATATGCCATGTTGTACATCGCTTATCAGCCATTTATATAGATGTTATGCTGGCGCAATCTAGCTTGTTATAAGGAATAGCAATGTCGATTTGGCGAAAGAAATTTGATCTTAACGACTTAAATCAAACCTCAGTGAACACCCTGGTTCAACACCTCGGCATCGAATACAGTACCTTTGATGACAATAGCCTGACGGCAATAATGCCAGTAGATTCAAGAACTCACCAGCCTTTTGGCATGTTACATGGCGGAGCATCTGTGGTTCTGGCGGAAACGCTGGGGTCGATTGCTGCCAACATGTGTGTCAGTGACGATAAGTACTGTGTTGGTCTTGATATCAATGCCAATCATATCCGTGTTGTTCGTACGGGTTTTGTGAAAGGAACAGCCAGCCCTGTGCACTTAGGGGCCACGACCCAAGTCTGGCAGATTACTATCACCGATGAACGGGATAATCTTGTGTGTACAAGCCGGTTAACTATGGCGGTACTGAAACATAAAAAGAAGGACGAAGCATGATTCTGACATTCAGCCAGGGCAGGATTGTTGCTAATCAGCATGAGCTGGTTATTCGTCTTGAAGGGACGGGTAAAGTGACTTTGCAGGCAAGAGCCGATGATATCCGGTTGCTAAGACAACCAAATATCATTACAGCAACAGGGAGTGGTGTGCAATGGTCAATACATTTGGATGATGATGCACAACTCGAAGCTCTGTCGGACTGTATGGGTATTGCTATTGATTCTCATCATAATTAGAGATTATTTCCTTTTTATATCTAGTAGCCGCACTTTTATCTTTTTTGAGGGATATATCGCGAAGTTAAGCTTAATGGCTTTTATATCTGATCATTTTTCTACAAAATCGAAACATTATATTTAATTTTTCGATGTATTTAGAGCTTGCAGATTAGCTATTTATTGATGTGGCTATAAGAAAGGATATCTATGCAAGAGCCTCAACTTAACAGAATTGCGGTTAACGCTTTTCGTGCTCTGTTTAACAGTTGCCCTGATTTTTGTAATCTACAATCTACTTTTTATGGCTGGGTTGCATTTCTTGCTACAGAGAAACGACGAGTGGTTATTAAGTTTTGTCGTCAGGCTGGCCGGCTGAGTCAGGAAATTAATTCTGTCAACCGTTTAAGATCAATGATTGATTGTAAAGTGCCTGAAATTTTATTTTTTGGCTGTGAGGAAGGACATGAATTCATCGTTATGGAGTGGGTGAATGGTGTCCCGGCACATGAATTACCGACTGAACCACATGCACTGAAGGTATTTTCGGATCACTTTACAGAGCTTCTTATTAATATGCACAATCAACCTCATGATCAAGGGTTTGAAATAGCAGAGAATAAGTATGATTCTCAGATAACACCTGCATTTGAAATATGGATGGATCCGGTATTACAGTACGTATTAGACACAGATTCCCCTTTCTCAGCGGAGCTGAAAAACCATTTCGAAAAACTCTGGGATGAGCGTCAGGATGTATTGGCACCCATGAATGAACAGCCATCTTTTGTGCATGATGATTGTCATTTAGCGAATGTCCTGTTCGATGCAAAAACGTTTAAAGTAGCGGCCATTCTTGATCCTGCCGATGCCGGTATAAAGCACCGGGAGTTTGATGTGTTTCATTTAAATGATATTCGTCCCGAGTTGAATCTCATTGCTCGTTATGTGGCGAAATATCCCCTTGCCGAAGGTTATGAAAAACGACGCTGGTATTTAAGTCTCTGGGATGATGCCAAACATGCCTCGAATATTGGTTGGTATGATGAGCAAAGCTTCATTTATAAACTGCAGAAATACCATGGCTTATCTAAAAGGACTGGCAGGATGCTTTGAGAGATGCCGTTAAATTGTTTACAATATGCGCGTATTTTCGACCTTTAGTGGCAGCCGTATGAAAAAAGCGCTCTTTTTGTTTGTGATAACCCTTTTGTCGGGTTGTGTGTCTTCTCCTTCGACTCCGCCCTCAACGCAGAATGAGGATGTGGCTCAAACGGGTAAAGCCATAACCTCAGTGCCGGAGGAGCAATCTGAATCAGTCAAGGTGGTTCCGTCCGCACCGGTTGCTGTTACGCCTGCTGAAACCACGTCTCAAACAGCTAACACTCAACCCCCTGCCGGTAAGGCGCAGCCAAAGAAAGTGAAAACCCGTGACGGGAAGTTGATACTGGGTCAGCACGAGTGGGTGTGGCTGAGTCCGGCAAAGCAGTTCGTCAAAGTACGGATTAACCAGGAACAAAAAGCATCGACTCTTGGCGTGACATCACTGGTTCCTTTCGAGCGTGATGGCAATGAATGGGTCAAATTCACTGCTCGCGGTATGGACTTTGAATTACCTGTGACCCGGTGGTCGGGAAAAGAGGACACTAAGTCAGCCATTGTCCAGGTAAGAACCATTCTGGGTGATCTTAACGCACTAACCGATTTTGCTTTGGTGCAAGGCAAAGATGTTGTGCTGGGTGAGAATTTCACCAAAGATGTAGCGATTGTCGATTCAACCCGCGACTTTGTTCAGCCTAAAAAGAAGAAATGAAGATACAAAGCAAGACGCAATTTTGATGTCACAGAGCCAGGCAGCCGCAAACTGCCTGGCTTGGTGCGATTACGCAGATCTGGTCTGTACTGAGACTTCATAGCTGGTGAATTTACGCACATTAATCACACCAGTGTCGAAAATCAGATATTGCCCTTTGATGCCAAGTAATATCCCTTCAACAACAGGTTCTTTGTCGAAATTGTGCGACTGTATTTTCTTGGGGTACAAGCTTACCGGGTAAGTAATCTCGACTATGTCCTGATTAAGACGTTCAATGGAATCTGCCCCAAAATGCAGCAATAAGTCCTGTAGCTTTTCTTCAATTGCTGGCAGCAGTTTTTCTGCTTCCGCGGTCAAATCGATCGACTCTGCATCACCTTTCAGCATTGCCCGCCAGTTGGTTTTATCGGCGATAAATTCGGCTAATGCAACTTCAACTAACCCGGAAAGATGACGGTTTTTCACTTTCAGTATCGGTAAAGCCTGTGTGGCACCCTGGTCAATCCAGCGTGTCGGAATTTGGCTATGACGGGTGATCCCAACTTTAAGGCCGGAAGTATTGGACAGGTAAACATAGTGAGGCACCATGCAGTGTGAATCACCCCATTCAGGCTCCCGGCATGTGCCTTGCGCATAGTGGCAGGTTTCTGGCTTCATTACACACATGTCACAACGGGCCAGTTTTTTCATACATGGAAAGCAATGCCCTTGCGAATAGCTCTTTTTGGTTTTTCTTCCGCAGGCATCACAGAAAATATTGCCGCTGAAAGTGAGTTGCAGGTGATGACCAATCAGCGGGTTCAGATCGAGAGTTTGCTCTCCAACCAGCAGTTGATAACTGACGACATCGCCAAGCGATGAACGCATTTTACTTAATGTACCTTGCATGATAATTCTCTGCTTACATTGCTTAAGATGGGATCTTTGCCCCTGTAGGGTGAGTGTATCATTTCGGTCTTCAACAAGAAAAACCGGCCCAGGTGAAGTGGGCCAGTTGCATTTTTTATCAACAATTGGGCGCTTCACACGGGCCGGTTCAGAAACTGTACGGAACTAGCGGTTTTCCAGGCGGTTGTAGTCCAGCAAGCCACTTTCAACTGGCCTGTTCTGGCGATTGATTTGATTTAACTTATCGCTGAATGCCCAGAAGGCGGGATCGGTACGACGAACGGCGACGTTATCCAACAGTGCCCGGTAATCCTCTTCACTGTAGATTCTCTTTGCCTGCGAAACAACATCCGGCAGATCGGCTTCTCTGATATGCCAGAAGGCGCTCGGATAACTACCCAGCAAGCCGTTGACCAGTGTCAGATTATCGTTTGACGGTAATCGGTTTTTCTCCTCGTCGAACAGGCTGGAAATGTTCTTGTGCGCGCTGTTACGCGCCAGGGTCAGCAACTGTGGTGGTGTATTTGGCGCTGTGGGCTCAATCATGATAAAGGTCAGTTCAGGAAACAGTGTGGCCTGGCGGCCTTGTATCCGCGCTAAAGCACGTAACTGATTGAGACTGGCTTTACTGAGTTGCACATTGTCCAGTGAGTAACGGGTGTTATTCTGATCGACCTCTTTGAGCTTGGATTGCAGTATTCCCAGCAGCTCGGCTTTGGGGTTTGATGTCGTATACTCAATGCCTGACGGCTGTGAGAAGTCGTTGATATCACCTTCCAGGTAATGCAACAGGCTCTGGTTCGAATCCTGATACCAGTGGGCAAGTTCCGTACGACGGGTCGCAGGAGGGAGGAGCGACAGGAAGTTTGACTCACCTTCCATACGCAGGAAATCCATATACATCCTGGTCAGTAACTGGTGACCAAAGTTGCCGTACACATCAAAGCCGGCAACGAGAAGATAGTGGATACGCTCAATCAATGAATAGTCAAGCACCCAAGCGGTTTTGGGTTGTTCACCCACTAAGCCTTTAACTACGGTTGCGCTGTCAAAATGGCGGAAAATAGTAAGGGCAGCGTTATCGTTAGTACCATCTCCATCCCAGATTAAATCGGTCGTCAGATGCTGGCCATTTTTGAAAGCATCATTGAGATAGGCATTTTTAGCCCTCAGAAATCGTCCTTGTTGTTTTGAGTATGTCACCCAATTATGCAGAGGCAGGGTGGTGCTGTTTTTTTCTGCCGGCAGGCGAAGATTATCGGCCTGGGTGGCATAAAAGGCTGCCACTTGCGGTGAGTCAGCGATATCCGGATCGACGAAGACAACCCAGAACCTGTCATTGATGACATTCAATGCCAATTGACCCCGACAGACAGGACCTTTGATGAACCCCATGATAGTGTGCTGAGCATTGTCGATCATGTACCGGTAACGGGCACCAACAGGTAGCTGCTCAAAGGCGAGTAAGGGGTTGGCAGCCAGCTCCGGGGTATAGCCGGGCAGGGCGCTCACTGTGTAGTTTGGGTCAATGAAGTGCGCTTTCAGGCGGGCCATGCGTTCGCCGGTCAGAGCAAATGGCATATGGGTTTTGTCTATAATGGTTTCCCGAACCGGCAGGATTCGATAATAAAGGCGCTTAACGCCAGGATCATCAAAGGGGCGACGGGTGGCAATGATATCTACCGGTTTTCCTGGTGCTGTGCGTGAACGTACAACCCTGAAAAATGGGGTGTGCTCAGATGACTGCTGTGCATCAGGAAAATAGAGATGCGAAACAAACCAGTGTTCATACAGATAGCGGGCGGTAAGCTGATGTTTGAAATCATCTGCATTGAGAAAAGCTTCCCACTCTGCTATTTGAGGTTTTACTTCCTGAGGTATTTCATATTGCGATGCCATCGGCGCACCGGCAGCAACCCAGTCCATCAGAATCTGGTTTTCATTATCTGCTAGCTTAGGCAGCCCGTACGGCATGCCCCATAGTGGATAACTCTGCTCGTAAGCCGACATTTCCTCAATGGTCGGACATTGCTCATTTCTGTCCAGAGAGAAATCCCAGTTGCCAGACAAAACCTGCTCATCAGGCAGAGGATGGTTTTGTTTCAACATTAACATTCTGGAGATAACACTGAGCTGTGTATTGGCTTCTGCACTTTGTACTCTTTCGTTGAGTACCGCAGTGAATCCTTTTCTGCGCCATTCTTCAGTGCTGTGGGCATCCACGAACATACGGGTTGTGTTAGCGGCAATCAGACGGGTGCCCTGATAGACTTTTTCTTTGTTTGCCCCTCTGTCTATGCCTTCTGCAGACGACATTTTTAACTGGCAGGGCGCATCGTAACAGGCATGGCAAACCACGCAGCGATTTTCCACCAAGGGTTTGACTTCATTGAGATACCGTTGAGCCAGGCTTGTTTCAGCGGGCAGAATTCTTTTCTGTGGCGCCGGCTTGCCATACATCTGGTCGAGATTAAACCCAGCATAAGTAGCACAACCGGATACGATCAACACCAGGAGGAGTAACAGCGGACGTCGTGTCAGTTTGGAAAAATGAACAGTCATATGAGATAAATATCTGCCATAAAAGCAATAAGTATAAGCAAAGAGTCGGTTATCTCAAGAACTCATATAAACAATGTTCGATTGAGCAGGCTGTCGAGATGGTGGTCAGGTTTGCACTTGCTGGGGGAACAGAGAAAAACAGGGAGCATAATGCCCCCTGGATGTTACTGATTGAAAATAGCTTGGAACTCTTTCTTCATTGGCGGATGACGGCGAGCCTGTTTCAATTGCTTGCACAGGTCTTTAACACAGCTGCGCAGCACTTTATCAAGAAGCACTGCTTTGTATTCACTTTGCTCTTCTTCGCTCATGTGATCCGGCAGTTGTGTTTCTTGCATTTCGGTCAGAAAATCAACACCGGCATAGCTTTGGCTTAATGCAACAAGCGCATGAAACTGTTCAAAGTTGTCTAAAATATTTTGCGCGCTGCCAGGCAGCTCATCCCACGCTTCACGTGATGTCGTCTCTGAGACTTTGTACACATTGATCAGCATGTTGAGCAGTTCGTCAGGCACTTTTTCGAATTCAACAACCTGGCGCAGTTCCGGCGAACAATCGTCCAGTGTGTATTCTGTGTTTTCAACCTGATCCAGGTCTTGTTTTTCAATCTCAGACATACAAATTCCTAAGCATGTAAAAAGTAAAGGAAGCGAATCCTAATGACATGGCACCAAAAGTCAATATAGATGACTTTTTCCTGTCGGATGCAGAGATACTGACTGAGGTATTTACAATGTGATATTCAGACCAAAACCGGCAAGCAGAGATGCGGAAATAAATTGAGAGGTTGTGACCGGTGTGGAGTAATGATAAATCACGTAGCCAACTCTGTGTGCTATAAATGGATCAAGCCAATGCTAAATAAATTCAATAGGATAACCTGATGGATGCAATGCGGATATTGCTGGTGGATGATGTTCAGGTCGAGCGCCTGCAATTGGCAATGCGGCTGCAGCGACTTGGCCATAGCGTCGAAGCCGTTGGGTCGGGTGCAGAAGCGATTGCGCGCTATCCTGCTTTTGAACCTGATCTGGTACTGATGGATATCAGCATGCCTGATATGGACGGTGTCGAGGTGGTCAGGCAGCTTCGTGTTCAACATACTGAATGGGTGCCGATTATCTTTTTGAGTGGTCATGAAGAACCTGAAATGATTGCAAAAGCGATTGATATGGGGGGAGATGATTACTTGGTGAAGCCAGTCGATAAAACCGTACTGGTATCGAAACTCAAAGCGATGCAACGTATTGCGAATATGCGCCATCAGCTGAAATCAGCTTCTGAACAACTCAGGCTGGCAAACGAGAAGCTGTCTGAACAGGTAAATGAAGACGGGCTGACTAAGATTGCGAATCGCCGCTACCTGGATCAGAAACTGGCAGAATTTATTGCGCTGCATGGCCGCAATAATCAAGCTCTGACCATGATTATGATTGATGTTGATCACTTCAAATCATACAACGACCATTATGGGCATTTAGAAGGCGACCGCTGTCTGCAGTTAGTTGCGAAAGCGCTTAAAGACAATTTTAGCCGGGCCGGCGAGCTGGTTGCCCGTTATGGCGGTGAAGAGTTTGTCGTTTTATTGAGCCATTGTGAACAGCGGCGAGCAGTGAAAGAATGCGAACGGCTGAAAAAATGTATAGAAAGTTTGGAAATCCCGCATCAGTACTCCCCGACAGCAAAGATAATCACTGTCAGCCAGGGGATGGCTTCCTGGACGCCAACCGGGTTGGAGTCGCCTGAATACGTTTATCAAATTGTTGATAAGGTTCTTTATCAGGCAAAAGAGCAGGGCCGAAATTGTTACATAGCAGCTGAATTTACCTGATCACGCAACGGCTAACGCATTGACGCTGGTCACCATCTGACCTGATGGCGACGTTTCCGCTTGTCGGATTATTTGACCATGCTAATCTCTCTTCACATCATGCCTGTCGGCATAGTTGCCAGATATTGATAAGAAGAAAGGATAAAAAGTATGGATATGTCCCTTACCCACATTGAAGCCCGAGTGATTGGCTGTCTGCTGGAAAAAGAAGTCACAACTCCGGATCAGTATCCATTAACCCTGAATGCTCTGACGACTGCCTGTAATCAAAAAAGTAACCGGGACCCTGTCATGTCGCTTGATGAAGCAGCGGTCATGGACACGCTTGAAAGTCTGAAATCGAAGCGATTAATTCAGGAAATCACAGGGTTTGGCAGCCGTGTGGCTAAGTACCAGCATCGATTTTGCAATACTGAATTCAGCACACTGCAGTTCTCTGAACAAGAAAAGGGCATTATCTGTGTGTTGCTGTTGAGAGGCCCGCAGACGGCAGGAGAAATTCGCACCCGCACTAATCGCTTATGCCACTTTGCTGATGTGAAGGAAGCTGAGAATGTGCTCACTGCACTGGCTGAAGGCGGTAAAGGGCCTTTCGTTCAGAGGCTGCCACGTGAAGCCGGTAAGCGCGATAGCCGGTACATGCACCTGTTCAGTGGTGATGATTTTGCGGGTGTCTCTTCTGATGTAACAGACAGCGTTAATCATGTGTCAGACAGTTCATACAGTGATGCCGTGGAAGACAGGCTGGCGTTGCTGGAAAGCGAAGTTGTCGCATTGAGAGAAGAAGTATCAGCACTGAAAGATAAAATCAGAGAGTTATGTGAATAAGCGTGATCCTGCACCAATCTGGTCTGTCTATTTAATACGTACACGCTGTAATCGCCTATATTGTGGAGTAACGACGGATGTTTTCCGTCGTTTATCCGAACACCAATCCGGTAAGAAAGGGGCGCGTTTCCTTAAAGGAAAAGGCCCCTTGACACTTGCCTGGTGCTCACGGGTTGGGGATAAACGCAATGCGATGCAGCTTGAATATAAAATAAAGCAATTGCCTAAATCGACGAAAGAGGCGCTGGCTGCTGAACAAATCGCCATTGCTGAGTTATTCCCCGACTACTTTGTTGGTGCGCTCTGATTAAGCGCGTGCCGAGATTATTGTCATTGCGTAGAAGTAGGGGATTTTCGTGAAATCATCATGGATTTATCATCGATTGCTGGGCGTCAGCCTGCTGACGGCAACCATTACTGCTCCTGCCCATGCGGCGGGTATCACAGCACATCCGGTACCTGGTCAGCCACTGGGCGAAAATGCACAACGTTTAATCAATTTGTACACGACTTTTATGTTAAAAGACGCAGTGTTGCAGGCATGTACCCGCAGCATGGAACAAACGCGAATGCAGGTTAATCATCAATACATTGAATATTCTCGCCTTGCCTTAGAATATATTCAGGCCGGGCGGTTAGTGGTGAAAAAGCAACTACCTAAAGTCGATTTGATCGCCTGGCAATCGAAACTGGCTAATTCACAAGAATATTATGTAAATGGGTTTAGTGAATTCTCTGATGAACGTGTAACATTGGAATGTCAACAGGTTGCCAATGCCCTTGAAGCGATGAATCAACGCTTTGCAGCATTGCGATACTGAATATTCCATTTTGATTTTTACTGAGAATCCCAAATATGGCTCTAAAAGCCACCATTTACAAAGCACATATCAATGTCGCCGATCTCGACCGGGGTCGTTATCTGGACGGTTCGCATACGCTGGCCTGTCATCCTTCAGAAACCCTGCAACGTTTAATGCTGCGCTTAGTGGCGTGGGGTTTACATGCCGACGAGTCATTGGCTTTTACTAAAGGCTTATGTGACACCGATGAACCCGATCTATGGCTAAAAAACCTGCATGACGGCATTGAGCTTTGGCTGGAACTCGGACTGCCTGATGAAAAAAGGCTTCGCCGTGCCTCGCAGAAAGCAGATCAGGTTGTCATTTACGCTTATGGTGATAATGCTGCCCCTATCTGGTGGCAGTCGATGAAATCTAAGGCGGCGCAATTAAAAAATGTCTCCGTGGTGTTCATTGATGATGCCGTACTCGAATGCCTGGAGGGTATGGTAGAGAGAAGCATGCAGCTTCAGCTGACCATCGAAGGTGAGCACTGCTGGCTGTCGAGCGAAACAGCCAACTGTACAATCGTGCCGCAATGGTGGCAGCGCGGGGAATAAACCTGCTGACGAGCAATGAGTGGCACGCCACTCATTGCTTGGTATACGATCAGATACGATCTTACACCTCGATTTCAACTCTTCCCGAGCGATACTGAACTTGTGACTGTCAGTCGGGCAGGGGGGCAGAAAGCCCAGTGATAAGTGTTTTTTATTGCTGACTCACAGAAGGTCTCTGACTCATTGTTTGGAACCAAGCCTGTATGTGAGGTAAGGAGTCATCCAAGGTTATATCTAAATTTTTCATGAAGTTGCACATAACAAATGCGGTTATGTCAGCAACGGTGAATGTCTCTCCGGCGACAAACGCCGACTCAGATAGCCGTTTATCCAGCACAGGCAGAAATGCGATTAACCGCTGACGTGATACCTCTCCCCATGATTCCACACAGTTTTCTCTGTCTTTGTAGACGCCGGTAATATTTCTGAAAGCTTGCATGGCAACGAATAAGCCTTTGAATTCCACAATTCTTTGCCACATCTCCACTTGCGCTTTTTCCAGCGGGGTATTGCCAAACAAGGAGCGTTCGCTGGGATGAGTCTCATCGAAGTACCGGCAAATGGCGATAGACTCGCTAATCGTGGTGCCGTCATCGAGTTCAAGAACAGGTATCAGTCCATTCTGGCTCTTAGCCTGAAATGCGTCCGACAAGTTTTCACCGCCGCGAATATCGATTGAAATCCGTTCAACTTCAATGCCCATTTCCGCAAGGAAAATACTGACACGGCGAGCACTTGGCGATGGGGCTAGTTCATAGATTTTCATGGTTTTCTCTTTAACGGAATGATCAGTTAGAATAAAATCTAAGTTATTGAAGTGCTTTACGTCAAGTGTGACAGTACAAAAATAGCACCCTGAGAGATAAGAATATGGCTAGGACCAAAAATTTTGATAGAGAAGAAAAGCTGATTCAGGCAATGGAGCTTTTTTGGCTGAAAGGCTATGCGGATACATCTGTGTCAGATTTGGTTGAGTGTCTGGGCATTAACCGGTTCAGTCTCTACAACACATATACAGATAAAGCGAGCTTATTCAGCGAAGCCTTAGATTATTACCTGAAGAAAGTGTCATTTCCTCCTCTTCATAAACTGCTGCATGAAAATGCAGGGTATGAGGACATAGTGGCTTATCTGAAGCGGTTTGCGTCATTGCAGCGCGAGCAGACTTGCGGTTGCTTTATGCAAAATGCCTTACTCGAACGTGCGCACTGCGATGAGACTGTATTGGCGTCGGGCGGAGTCTTGTTCAATACACTGGCCGGGCGGTTTCAGACTGCTATTCAAAACGCGCAGGAACAGGGCGAATGGAGCATGAGCACAGATGCGAAGCAATTCAGCCATTTTCTGGTGATGCAAATGCAGGGTATCCGTGTATTGGGTAAAGCCCGACAGTACGAATTGGTTGATAACGGCGTCAGTGTGCTGCTTGGTCTGCTGGCTTTGCAGAATCAGGCGGGTAACAAATACCATTAACCCGCATAGACGTTATCTTCCGGGTATTTCAGTTGTGTTGTTGTCGGTCTTGCAAGCAGATAAGCCAGCGTAAGCGGACCGATACGGCCAGTTATCATCACGACAACCATGATGACCTTTCCCGGTTCCGACAGTGATCCGCTCAGTCCTGCGCTTAACCCTGCGGTTGAGAAAGCAGAAATTGTTTCAAACATTACCCGATCAAAGGAAGCCTTCTCAGTCAGCATTAGTAAAAACATGGCAAGTATGAGTATTAAGCCGCTGACAACAATAATCGCCAGGCATTTGAGCACCGTGCTCCAGGCGATTGTTCGTTTAAACAGCACAACATTGTTCTGCTGACGCAGAAAGGTGATTGTCGCCAGAATAGCCACGACGAAAGTGGATACTTTGATCCCCCCGCCGGTTGATGTCGACCCGGCGCCAATCAACATCAAGGCCATCATGACCAAAAGTGCTGGTTGTGAAAAATGCGAGATGTCCACAGAGTTAAAGCCGGCTGTCCTGGCAGTCGCTGACTGGAAGAATGCATTCATCCACTGCAAGCCGGTTGGTAGGTGACCAAGCGTGGCGGGATTATTCTTTTCAAGTACCCAAAACAGCAAAGTACCGGACAAAAGCAGGGCCGGGGTCGCAACCAGCATGAGTTTAGAATGCAAACGCAGTTTGTGGTGTCGTGTTTTTGACCACTTAAACAAGTCAGCAACCACAGTGAAACCCAGACCGCCGCAGATAAACAGCACAGAGATAGTCATCAGAAGCAGGGTATCGTCCTGATACCTTGTCATACTGTCAGAAAACAGTGAAAAGCCGGCATTGTTAAACGCAGAGATGGCGTGAAATACCGCAGTAAAAAGTCCTTCGGACCAACCAAATTCAGGCACCCATCTGATAGCCAGAATGAGGGTTCCTACCGTTTCAGCAACTAACGTAAACAGCATGATGAGGATGACCAGACGACGAATATTGATCGAGCTCTCTTGCCCTAAAGCACCTTTAGTAACAGCTTGCTGTTTGAGACTGAGCCGCGCGCCAAACAGGTAAAGCAGCACGGCTGATAAGGTCATCTGTCCCAGCCCTCCGATCTGCATCAGAATCATCAGCAGCACTTTTCCACTGTGCGTAAAATGCGTACCGGTATCGACCACGCCTAACCCTGTGACACTGATGGCTGACGTTGCGGTAAACAGCGCATCGACAAAACTTAATCCTGTCTGAGAAAAGAGGGGCAAGGTCAGCAATACCGAAGCAGGTAACAGGATAGAAAGAAAGCTGACAATGATTATTTTCGGTTCAGACCAAGGTGATTGCTTATGCGGTGTTTTAAGGTGAAAAATTCCGCCTTTGCCAACGAAACCTTTCATATGCGTTTAAACAATTCGCTGAGTTCTGATTCCGGACCAGCGATGATCAGAATATCGCCGATTTCCATTCTGGTGTCTTTTTCTGGCTGAGGGCGAAGTTCTGGTCCGCGTTTTAATGCTAAAAGGTGAGTGTGTTGTCCCTGGCAGCAGGGGTGGGAAGAAAGCGGGTTACCCATCATAGTGGTTAGCACCACAACTTCGGCAATGGCCAGTCCGCTGCCCAATTCGAGATAATGGAAAATACGGGTATCAAGCATTATACGGGCAATGCGTTGCCCCATTTCTGTTTCCGGCATAACGACACGATCTGCGCCAATTTTATGCAGTATTTTTGCGTGATACCTGTCTTTTGCTTTGACCCAAACCTGCTTAACGCCAGATTCTTTCAGAATCAGGGTGGTCAGAATACTGGCGTTAACGTTATCGCCAATAGCCACCATGGCGATATCGTAATCATCCAGCTTGAGCTCAGACACTGTATCTTCATTAGAGCAATCAGCGACGATAGCTTGAGTGACATGCTCAGCGGCTTTACGCACGAGATCTTCATTAATGTCGATAGCCAGAACCTCAGCACCTTGCTGATTGAGTTCAAGGCAAAGTGCCATACCAAAGCGGCCTAACCCGATGACGGCGACTTGCTTACTTTCTGCTGCCATGCTGCTGCCCTGCAAATAGTGTGTTTACGGAAACAAAGCATGTATACAAGATAGGCCAGATCTGTGAATCCAGCCGTCTTGTAATCTGAATTTAAAAGAGAAATTGTCGCGAAACCGAATATCCTTCACACGTGGTCATGAAAAAGGGATCAATACCAATCCCTTCCACAAACCAAATTAAGCCGCGTCCAGCCCCTGTTGCCAGAAAGCAATTTCCATCCGGGTAGCCGTTCGGAAAATGTTGATGAGCTGCCGGCCTCGTAGACTTGACAGTGATACTGGCTCAAGCAGCTCGTTCAGGTGCCGGATACTGGTTTGTACATCTTGCTGGAAGCTGTCGCCGCCATATAACTGAATCCAGCTGGCGTAAGGGTTGTCCTGAATACGGGTGTCTGGCGCTTGAATCAGCCTTTCACCGATCATGGCATAACCGATCGCGCATGGGGCCAGCGCAGTAAATAGATCAGTAAGATCACCGGCCATACCTGTGTCTAATACATACCGCGTATAGGCCACGGTTCCGACATCTTCAGCCTCGGCTTCCATGTCCGATTCAGTTAACCCCCACTGCTGGCAATAGGTCACATGGTGATGCATTTCACTGCCGATAAGCGCCTGTAAACTGGGCAGCGGACGGCGCATTTCTTCCAGTGTGGTTGCTTTATAAATGGCAAGGGCATAAGCGCGGGCATAATGTTTCAGGAACAGGAAGTCCTGTTTCAAATAATGCAGATAGGCCGCCGAATCTAACGACCCTTGTGCCAGTTGTGCCACGAAGTGGTGGTGAGTGTATGCTTGCCAGTCATCCTGGCAGGCTTGAATTAAATCTTGATATGTCATCTGTTATTCCATCCCTGTCAACGTTGGGTAAAGGCTGAATCAAAAGGTGGGCACAAAGTCTTTTGCTGCCGGTGCATTGTCGATAATCTTGTGTTTATACATAAACGCGGAGAACTGGTTGTAGCGTTCCTGATCCACGGCAGCAGGGCGGAGGGCAAAGCGAGGTAACGTATCGCGCCAGGCCAGTTTGTTTAATTCGTTATTCAGTGTGTCGGGAGAATAGGAAATGAAAGTTTGCCAGGCTTTATCCGGGTGATTGATGAGATATTGTGTGGCTTTCTCTATGGCGAGATTAAACTTTTTCAGATCTTCTGCGTTGTACTGGTTTTTATTGGCAACCACCACCAGCTCGTCGTAGGGAGGCACGCCATGTTCTTCCGGGAAGAATGATTTTGCTTTATATCCTTCCAGCGCCAGCTGGTTAGATTCAAAATTGCGTAATCCGCCCCATATGGCGTCAACTTTACCGGAGGCGAGTGATGAGGAAAGCGCCCATCCGACGTTAACGATCTTAACGTCAGTGAAGCTGACGCCTGCTGTTTTCAGCATAGTGCCGACGGTTGCCTCTTCATTGCCGGCAATGGCGATACCAATCGTTTTCCCCTTCAAATCAGCCATGGTATTGATCTTGTTATTATCAAGCACCATCAGGGTGTTCAGCGGCGTTGCGATTAAAGTCGACGCCCTGATCAGCGGCAGCCCTGCAGCCACATCAATCGTCAGACTGGTTTGGTAAGATATCGCCAAATCCACTTTTCCTGCCGCCACCAGTTTGGCTGGCATGGAAGGGTCTGCGGGCTCCTGAATCTTAATGTTTAAACCTTGCTCTTCAAACAAGCCGTTTTTTTGCGCAATAATGATAGGGCCGTGATTCGGGTTGACAAACCAGTCCAGCATTAAGGTCATGTCTTTTGCCTGAGCCTGGCTGGCAAAACTGGCAATGGCAAGCGCAATTGCACTTCGGGCAGGTAAGTAGGTCATTAATTTTTTTCCTTGTCTAATACGAAATTTATTGTGACTGGCCATTCTCTGGCAGCCAGGGGATAGCGCGTTTAAGCAGGTAATCTGTCGCAAAATACAGCGACACAGAGAGCCCGGCTAAAATCAGCAAGGCGGCAAACATTTCATCGATCATCATGCGGGCGTTGGCTTGCAGCATCAGGTAGCCGAGCCCTTCGCTGGCGCCAACCCATTCACCGACAACAGCGCCAATGGGGGCGACAACAACGGCAACCCGTATACCCGAAGCCAGGGCAGGCAGAGCCGCCGGCAGCCTGATATGCCATAACATTTGCCATGTTGTGGCATTCATAGTCTTTGCGAGATCTAAATAGCCCTGGGGCGTGTGCCGCAAACCGTCATAGCAGCAAGTGGTGACCGGAAAGAAAATAATAATGGCCGCCATCACCACTTTGGATGCAATGCCATAGCCCAGCCAGAGCATAAGAATAGGGGCGATGGCAAAAACGGGAACGGCCTGACTGGCGATCAGCAGAGGTAGCAGCCAGCGTTTAACCGGATTAAAAAGCAGCATCAATAGCGCGCAGATAAGACCAATGCCAAGGCCGAAGGCTAACCCCAGGACAATTTCGCTGATAGTGACACTGGCATGGCTGAGCAGGACATCATGGCGCTGAATTAATTTGCGAAATACGGCGAGCGGCTCTGGAAGAATAAAGCCGGGAAGCTGAAACAGGCTGACAATACCCTGCCAGAAACCGATCAGAAACACCGAGCTGATCGCCAGACGACTCAGGGAATGATGAAAAAAGGGGCGGAAATTCATTGTTGTGACAGCAGGTTTTTCTGCGAGTTCTTTAGACATAGTGCTCACCCAGACCGGAAAGTTGCTCGATAATGGCCTGTTGTTTTACAGCCAGCTCTGCATTGATGGTTCTCGGCGGTGTGCCTTCGGGAACGGACAAGCGCGCTAACCGGCCCGGTTTGCCTTGCATTAAAAAGAGGTGATGACCCAGCCTTAGTGCTTCCTGAGGATCATGAGTAATAAGCAGTACAGTACGCTGAGCCAGCAATTCAGCGGCGAGATCCTGGAGTTTATATCTTGTCACGGCGTCCAGGGCGGAAAACGGTTCATCCATTAAAACCAGCGGTTTGTCCTGAATTAAGGTACGCACAAGCGCGACGCGCTGTCGCATTCCTCCGGACAGTTGTGATGGACGGGCGTGCAATTTTTCACCTAACCCGACCTGTTGGAGAAGCTGAATGGCACGTTCCTGCACGGCTTCACTGGCTTTACCTTGTTTGAGCCTGAAACTGAAACAGACATTGTCCAGTACATTTAACCAGGGCAGCAGCAGATCCTGTTGCGCCATATAGGCGACGCGATCACTCATACCCCGGGCATCCGACGTAGACAGCTCACCCTGCCATGCCACATCTTTCGGTAACAGATCGGCGAGAAGCCGCAACAGAGTGGTTTTACCGCAGCCACTCCGCCCAAGAATGCAATGCCATTCTCCGGCCTGAAGTGTTAAATCCAGCTGACTGAATAAAGGGGCAGCTTGACCTGAAAAGGACAATGTCAGCTGTTTTACGCTGACACCTAAACAATGAGGCTGAGTGTCGGGCGAGGGCTTCACTGTATTCATCGTTTATTCCTTGACGGATGAAGTGCGTAGAAGTGATGGACTGGCCCGTGTCCCTGACCAATGCGGAGCTGATCGGCATGGCACAGTGCTTGGGTTAGGTACTCTTTACCTTTATGGACAGCCTCAGAGAGGGGGCAGCCTTGTGCTAGGTAGGAGGCGATCGCGGCGGATAAAGTGCACCCTGTTCCATGGGTGTTTCGGGTGGCGATGCGCTTGGCAGAAATAGTGATGGTGTCACTGTTTGTGATCAGATAATCGGTACTGAATGTGTCCTGTTCCCAGTGTCCGCCTTTGAGCAATACAGCATTGCTGCTGATGGTTTTGAGTTGCTCGATAAGCCATTCTTTATTGGTATGCTGCAGGGCTGATGGATCGATATGCCGGCCAGTGGAGCGGGTGAGTGTGACAGCTTCTGGCAGGTTGGGGGTTATCAGAGTGGCTAAAGGGATCAGTTCATTTTTGAGGGTACTGATCGCGTCTTCTTCCAGTAAAAGATCCCCGCTGGTGGCTACCATGACAGGATCCAGAACGATAAATTCAGGCTGGTACTGGCGAAGTTTCTTTGCGACGGCCTGGATGATGCCAGCATCGCTCAGCATACCTATTTTGACGGCCCGGATGTCGAGATCACTGAAAACGGCATCCAATTGCTGTTCAACGAATGCCGGGCTGACAGGAAAGATGCCGGATACACCCAGTGTATTTTGCGCCGTCAGTGCAGTAATAACGGAGCAGGCATAGCCACCTGTTGCGGAAATCGCTTTAATGTCTGCCTGAATGCCCGCACCGCCGCCGCTGTCTGAACCGGCAATGGTCAGTGTAATCGGAGTACGAGCAGGGCTATCTGACTGAGAAGGTTTGGTTATTGTGGACGTGTTCATCGGCATCCCTTGCTATCAAAATCATCGCTTGATTACGCAGGGGTGACGAACAGTCGCCGGATTACACTTCGGAGCATCCTGGTCAGGATGAGAAGGTGACAGGCAATTCTGCTAGTTCCCTACGCCAGTATTAACTGGATCAGGTTCAACGGGTCCCACAGTGTGGTCTCAGCCTTACGGCTCCCCGACTAACGTATCTCTAAATCTGATGCGATGTGCTGAAGCTTGACACTTAAGCACTTTTTCGCGCTGGCCATTCTAACCTTGTTGTTTCTCAGAAAGCAAAAGAATTACACCAATTTGATGACTGACAAGTTGACAGATGCAAACTCAGCTAAGATTTCGTTGTAGATTATGTATGTTGAATCAGCCATTAAGGAGCAGAGCCAGTGAAAAAGCACCATCAAATCAACTATGTTGAATTTCCCGCCAGTCATATACCCAAGACCAAGGCATTTTTTGAGCGCGTTTTTGGCTGGTCATTCATGGATTATGGTGATGAATATGCCGCATTTTCAGAACAGGGGCTGGATGGAGGATTTTATGCCGCGCCGTTGTCTTCTCAGGTTGAGAAAGGCAGCGCGCTGATTGTGATTTACAGCGACAATTTAGAAGCCACCGAACAGGCGGTGATCGCCGCGGGCGGGGTGATTGTGAAGCCGATTTTTTCATTTCCGGGCGGCAGACGTTTTCACTTCACTGAGCCAAGCGGTAATGAACTGGCGGTATGGTCGGAATAAGATTAGGGTCAGAGCGTCAGCATTAAATGAAACAGAGCTCCCGCAGGAGCTCTGTAAGTCGGTTGTATGGTCTTAGTTAACCGTTGTTACCCGGCTGGTTCGCTGACCTGAAACGGTTCTCAGCTGGACACCTGCCGCGACAGCGGGTGGGTTGAGATGGTCGTACGACTGCCAGCTCGTGCCCTGATCCGTTGAGTACTCAATAGTCAGGCCAGGGAAAGTCGAATTGGCTTGAAGTACACCATTCTCAATAACACCGCCTGGAACCGGCAGGTTAAACGCGATACCGGCTTGCTCCAGTTTGGGCAGCACTTTCTGACCCAGCAGATTGGCGAACTGGTTGTAATCGGCGTTACGTCCGGTTTCATCCAGCGCAATGCCTGCGTTGTCATTGGCTTCCCATGTTGCAGTGTGCCAGGCACGTTCAGCCAGACCCAGTACGCGAGGGAAGATCATCCCTTCAAACTGGTCTTCGGTACGGACTGTTTCGGCCCAGAGCGATCCCTGAAGGCCCAGAACATTCTCCGGTTTGAGCAGCTTTTTCACGCCAGCTAATGCGACCACTTCTGCTTTGGTAATCGGTGCACCGGCACGGGTGAAGTCAGCATTGGCGAAGACGTCGTCTGGCATGAAACCAAAGGTTTTACGGGTGTCGGTAAAACGTGGCGCCCAGTAGTAGCCACGCTCGTTTGGATCGGGCTCATACGGGTGGTCAAAGTACAGGTGGCTCGCATGGTTATAGACGACTTTATAGTCGTTATTGGCCAGATTATATGCCCTATCTGCAACGCCCCATTCCCAGATATTTTGCCATGCGTTGCCCCACAGCTGGTTGTTTGCCATTTGTGAGCGTGGGTAAACCTGACCATCGTGCATCAGCCCGTCTTCCCAGCCAGCCATATCCAGACCATAGTTGGCAGTTATCACAGAAATACGTTCGACAAAGTAACGGCTCAGATCCGATACGCTGTTGACACCATCAGTATTATTGGCAATGAAATCCAGACAGGCCAGGGAGTTAATCCATGCACCTGCAATTTCGTCACCGCCGAAGTGGAACGTTTTGAGTGGCTGAACGCCCTGATGCAGGTTGACGAGGCCGCTAACCACTGCATCAACAAAGTTATAAGACGATTCCATACACACATTGATGGCGTTGTCTGTGAACATCTGAACCGACAGATACTGAGTGGTATCGTTAAAATCGGTCAGGAGGTATTTGTTCGCTTCTGCCATGTTCCCCTGAGCCGCGTAGTGATCATAGCGGGCTTCCATCGCCTTGATTGCGGCGTGTGCATGGCCGGGAATGTCGATCTCAGGCACGACTTCAATATTGAGGGCAGCGGCATGGCTAAGAATGTCCTGATAGTCCGTGGCAGTGTAATAGCCGTTGGATTCAGGTGAACCATCCGGGCCTGCACCCAGGAAAGGTAAAATACAGGCTTTCTCTTCCGGATCATGGCAGCGTGTTGCGCCAACATCTGTCAGTTCAGGCAGACCTGGAATTTCTATGCGCCAGCCTTCGTCGTCAGCCAGACGCAGATGGAGTTTGTTTAGCTTGAATGCGGCCATTTGATCAAGCAGCTGGATAATCGCATCTTTAGTTCGGAAATTTCGGACGGCATCGACGGAAAAACCACGGTAAGCAAAGCGGGGTGCATCGGTGATCTGCACCTCAGGGACTTTATTACCCTCGACTAATTGCAATAAAGACTGGGAAGCATACAGTGCGCCTGCTGCATCCGCTGCCCCTATGGTGATGATCTCGTTAGCGGCGTCGACGTTAAGGCTGTAAGCCTCTTCCCATTTTTGTACGCTATTGATGTTGACCTGGCTCCAGCCCATATTGATACGTTTTTGCGTTGTGGGCGACCAGGGCACAGCGGTTACACCTAACTGATTGGCCAGGAACATGGCCTGATCTTCGTAACCATTGCCGTAGACGATAACCCAGGTTGAATCCAGTGTGACATCACCGGCGCCGAGCGTCATTTCGGCTGGAGTAGGAATAACACCGCTGGCATTGTTGATGACATTGAGATCAGCATTACGCTGGTATCTGTCTTGTGCGGTAAAAGGATCGTAGAAGTCGGTTATGGCAGCACTGCCATAACGTTTCCATTGCTGTGGCGTTGAAAAATCAGCCACGAATGGGAGTTCTTCTGATGGCTTGGTAGGTACCAGACCATTCACACGGTTACTGGTACTGGTGATCAGCGACGTGATGGTCTGACCCTGATCTTCAGACACAAAATACCAGTTCGGCATCACGTCCGTTTTTGCTACCTGCCAGTTTGCAGCGTCAAACTCAATGGCAAGCGACTGTCCAGGAGCCAGAGGGACAAAGTTTGCGGTTGGCTCGATCTTGAACATATCACCATTGACATGGCTGATTTTCACCTGGTCGGTTAAGACACTTTCAACCATACGGATATGGCTGAAGTAAATTGACCAACCCGTCGCTGGTAATGTTTTACTGCTTTGGTTTGTGAAATCGATTTTAGCGCGGAAAGTGACCCAGTCATCCTGAGTGTTATCCAAAACGGTGTAAGTCACATCCAACCCCTGACCAAGCTGGTCCAGGTCTGCAGCAGGAATAGCCATCGCAGGTGCAGCAAAGACAGCTGACAATGCAAGTGCTAATACTGACGTTTTTATCATCTTAGGTTCCTTTTTTTGATGAGCGAAATAAACAATTTCAGCCTAACCATAAGATCTGACTGATAAAAATATCAATAGTAGTTAATTCAAAAAAATATAGTAAAACTGGCAGTGATGCCTAACAAAGCATACTTATTGTGCATAAAATGAACAATTGTTCGTGATGGAGATTGTAATTTAAGCGAAGCGGGAAACATTGACTGTTTCGGCAGGGCATTTCTGGCAGTGGAGATGACAGTGTGATTAGTGGTTATTGCGCGCTATAAAATATTGAACACTCTTATCAAGCCGATGAGAGATGCATTCAGCAAAGTTATCATTCCGACATATGAAGTGGGGCAAATTTTCTGCAAAATCATAGTGGTATTCGGGGATGTTTAACGGTTTTAATGCTTAACAAACTGTGTTGCATGTTCATTTCATCATGGCACTAGCAACATGCGGTTAATAAAAGCGACAACTTACAGGTAACATTTAAATCCATTCAGGTAACAAATCAGTCGCCTTGTAAAAATGGCAGCCAGCTATCAGTTTCGCGATTACAAGTGGATTTCCGCTCATCTGTAGAAGATACTCTCCCGGCAACAACCTGATACGACAAAGGATAATAAAATGACAAGAGCAGCAGTACTTTTATGCTCATTACTGGCCCTGGCTGGTTGTGATGAAGAGACAATTGAAAATTTGGTTGAGGGTAAGGTCGAAGTTTTTACGATTCATAGTGCCAGCACGACAAACCTGACCGGTGTGCCTGATGGTTACCACACATGGGCAGAGCTGCAAGATCTCAATGTAGATTTACCTGCGAATGCACCTTTTGGCACTCGTGATGATCTGGTCAATGCTGTTGGAGATGTGACTGACTCCGGTTGTGCAAAAATTCCGGAAACATCGGGAGTCTGTTTTAAAGAAGGCGATACATCCAGCTGCCTTCCCACTGAACTTACAGAGATTGGCCTGAAGACGTATAAAATTGATTTAAGCAGTATTGAAGATGCAATCAATGCCGGTTTCTACCCAACAGCGGTGCAGTATCTTGATCAATTTGGTCTGAACTCGAATTTGAGCATTGAAGATGCAGAATGCTCAGCAATTGAATAAACCTAATTGCGGATAATGAACACGAAGGCCAGACACGACGTCTGGCCTTTTTGTACCAGTTTGGTTTGAAAGGATGCACTGTAAATACTTGATGTTTAAATTTCGAGTCGTTATCCACAAAAGCTGTGCATAACTCTGTGGGAAATGGCCAGACCCCAGAACCTGTATCGTCTTGGCCAATGTCAAGCATTCAATGTGGGATTTTTGTGGTAATTTTTTGTCCTGTACATGAGCAAGATTTTACAAGTAATCCATTGTATTTAAAGAAAATAATTATTTTAAAGGGAAAGAGGTCGCAAGTAAGGCTCAGCTTTCAGGCCCGGACAGCGGTTGCAATTTTAACAGCTGAGAATGGCTTACTTTTAAAGTTGCAGTGTTGAAATGTTTTCCGGAGAGTTCGGGGTGACGCTCGTAAAAAAAGTTACGGTCTCTTTCTATCGCATAGCTATGTGTCAGATAACCCCTTCCGTTGGGATAATTAGTGTTCCAGAGTGAGCTTCTGGACACTTTACTGCTGGCAATAAACTCACCCAGGTAAGTGACTTCACCTGGCTGGATAGAAAACGTTAAGTCCAGCCGTTTATCGGTTTGGGTGTGGACAGTTTTTCGGCCGTCAGTGCCAATAAAGGTAATGGTATGAAGCAGATAGTCTCCTGACGGCAATGGCACAGAAAACAAAGAGCTTGCCGTAGTAGGGCTGCGAAAATCACTGGAATCATTGCTGTTAGACACAGTGATATCTTGCTCTGTGTCGGCTCGACTAAAATACAGTGTTGTTTTTAAGTTTTCACCTGTAGACGGCCAGATAGTCGATGCGCCAATGCTACCCACTAAAAAACCGGTATCCGGTGGTTCGGTAGATTGTAAGTTTTCAGGAATAGATACCAGTACGCCCTTGCTACATCCAGCCAGGGACAAACCGATCAGACTGTAAACCAAAGGCTTCATGCTTTATTCCTTCCTATTAATCGTTAACAGTTGATAAATATCTAAAAACTAGCCTATACGCAGATGCAGGCAAGCTGAGCCGCAAAGCACATTTATGCCACACAACGCACAAAATCTCATGGGTTAACGTTAAAAAGTCAGGTGAATAATAAAACTTTGAGCATTAGCTCAAAGTTTTATTGAATATTCACTGAACAGGGAAAGGAGAGATCGGCACCAGAGCAGGCCAACTCGTCATATTATTTGGCAGCGATAACGTTTTTGAACTTGCTTGCTTTACTGAAGAGATAGTCAACATCTGGCGGAAAGTCTTTATTAGACTTTGCGTGGTTCATCATGTCGAAGACAGTAAACTCTGTGAGTATCGCAAACTGATAGGAAGTGAAGTCGCCATTTGCCTGTAACGTCGGGTCGTAATACACATCCCCTGAACGAATGATCGCATGATCGACGATCGGATCTTCACAGCGAAATCCAAGCACGTAGCGCTCTCCCTTGCCATAAATGACATTCATGTAAGAGTTATAGAAACATTCGTTTTCTTGGGTTGTGCAAGTTTCTAATAACTCTGGGGTCATCGCTGAAACCGTCACGATTCTGATCCCTTCCGGGCGGAAGCCTAAGTCAGACAGTTGTTGTTGAATCGATTCAATGGAGAGATTGGACACTTTACTTTCCGAATAACTGATAATCCGGCGCATTATATCTTCCCCGTTTCTTCAGGTCACTGTCTTCGATTCGTATTGTCCTTAATGCGTGATTCGGCCTGATCTGAGCCGTGCTGCTATGGGATTAGCGGAAGCAAAATTTCCGGATTTTATAGTTTAAATGAGATTTGTTTTCAACTAAGATGTGTGACCAGTCACTCAGCTTAATGAGTAATTGACTAGTTATGGGAAGTTGGCTCAATGGCTTGCTTTTTGAACAGATGCTTAAGGTAACTGCTCCAAGATGAACATGATGAAATCCAGTCTGACCGTGATTGCACTCGGTCTGAGCATAAATGCGGGGGCCAATACACTTGATGCGGCCCGCAATATTGAGAGCAAAATCAATCAGTCTGCCGAACAAAGCCAGAATAAGATTGATAAAAGTGCAGATACAACGCTGTCAATGAAGGCTGAAATTGAAGCCCTTCAGGAAGAAGTGAAAAACCTCGTTGTCTATCGGGATCATCTGGCTCGCCTGGTTGATAGTCAGGAATCAGAAAAAAGCAGCTTAAGTGAACAGATTTCAGGCATCAAAGAAACTCGCCAGGGTGTGGTGCCATTGATGTATAAGATGATAGATGGCCTGAAATCCGTGGTAGAAGATGATAAGCCAATCAAACGTGATCAACGGTTGGCACGGATTGCCAAACTGGAGTTCATGATGGCTCAGGCCGATATCAGTGATGCCGAAAAGTATCGCCGCATTCTGGAGGCTTACCAGATTGAAATGGACTACGGTACTAAGCTGGGTGTCTATCAGGGTAAATTGGCCCTGAGTGCCACAGAAAATATTGAAGCCGATCTGCTGTATCTCGGGCGTGTGGCTTTCGTGGCGCGAAGCCTTGACGGTCAGCGCTACTGGGCCTGGAATGACGGTGCGCATCAATGGCAATCATTAGAGCCTCAGGCTGGTACTGAGCTGGATAAAGCCTTTGCAATGGCGTCGAAACAAATCGCCCCCGGTCTGATTTCTCTTCCTGTGTCTGTCAATCTGGAGGCTAACTGATATGAAGTTTAAAACGTTAGCACTCGCACTTACCCTGGTTTCAGTATCGACTTCCGTTCTGGCTGTTGATGGCCTGGTGGAAAAGACCCGGCAGGATCAAAAATCCGAGCAAGCCCACAATCAAGCCCGCGAAGCCGGGTTTAAGCAAACAGAAGCAGAGATACGTGCACAAAAAGATGCGCTGTTGGCAAAGCGTGAATCGCTGAATACAGAGATCGATAACCTGAGCAGTACTTTTAGTACAAATGAAAAATCGCTGGCTCAACTGGAAGAAGAGTTAAGGCTTGAGTCTGGCAGCTTGGGCGAATTGTTTGGCGTAGTACGCCAGACCGCAAAAGACTTGCAGGCGGAGCTGGAAACGTCAGTCACCAGCGCTGATCGTCATCAGTATACCGCTGTTGTGAACGATATCGTTGATGCTAAGGCATTACCTTCGCTTAAGCAGCTGAACGGGCTGTGGCAGGGGATGAACGAGCAAATCACGGCCAGCTCGGAAATGCGAAAAGTGTCTGTCTCTTATATTAACGGAGAAGGGTATCAATCCACTGTCGATGCTTACCGTCTTGGCAGCATTGGTTTGATTGGCGAGCAGGGGTATCTGGCCTGGAATGGTCTTCGCCAAGTGGCAACACCGTATTTGAAGCAGCCAGAAAATGGTCCGGTAGCCAGTCAGATAGCATCGTTGCAGCAAGCAGGTTTGCAAATGGCTGTTGTTGACCCGTCTCGCGGCAAAATGCTGGAGCAGTTGGCGCATGCGCCCTCCCTGGCAGAACGTCTGTCCCAAGGCGGGGTGGTGGGTAAAATTATTCTTGGACTGCTGGCGATCGGCGGCATCATCGCCTTGTACCGCGGCTGCAAATTGATCTGGATCCGCCAACAAATTAATGCCCAGCTGAAGAAACCGGAAAACCCAGGCAATAATCCACTTGGTCGTGTTCTGAGTGTTTACGACACCGATCAAAAACGCTCTGTTGAAGCGTTGGAATTGCGACTGCTGGAAACCATTGTTGATGAACAGCAAGGGCTGGAACGTGGTTTATCCATGCTGAAACTTCTCGCGGCGCTGGCCCCTATGCTGGGCCTGCTGGGAACAGTAACCGGTATGATTGAAACCTTCCAGGTGATTACTCAGTTTGGTAATGGCGATCCTAAAGTGATGGCGGGAGGGATATCCATGGCACTGGTGACAACCGTATTGGGCCTGATATCAGCAATGCCTTTGCTGCTTGCACATAATCTGCTGAGCGCGCAGGCAGATGCGATCCGCAGCATTCTTGAGAAGCAGGGGATCAGTCTTGTCGCAGCAGAAGCTGAGAAAACGGGAAGCACTGCGTAATGGATCTGACACTGTTCGGTAGCGAATTTGCCGAAACCTGGTGGATCTCCCTGCAGCAGTTCATGCAACAGGGAGGACAGATACTGTGGTGGCTGGCCGTTGTGGTGTTGTTCTCCTGGTTGCTGGTCGCTGAACGCCTGCTGTATCTGGCGTTCACCTATCCCAAGCAAAAGCAGCAGTGGCTGGCAATGTGGTACGCCAGAGAAGATCAAACCTCCTGGTATGCCCATGCCATACGGGCCGGCTGGCTCAGTGAAGCGCATCTTGCCTTATCTCAGAATCTGAATGTGATTAAAGTCCTGGTGGCAATTTGTCCGATGCTGGGACTGCTGGGAACAGTGACCGGCATGATTTCAGTATTTGATGTGATGGCCAACCAGGGCAGCAGTCAGCCAAAACTGATGGCTTCGGGTATCTCGCTCGCTACCTTGCCAACAATGGCGGGTATGGTTGCCGCACTGGCAGGCATGTTTATTCATGCTCGTCTTGCAAAAGCGTGCAAGATGCGTGAACAAAAACTAGAAAAATTGATGAGGAGTCAACGATGAGGTTAAGTCGCCCATCTGTCGCTCGGGAAGAAGCTCAGATTGATCTGACTTCTATGCTGGATATCGTGTTTATCATGTTGATTTTTTTCATCGTGACCAGCTCTTTTGTTCGTGAGTCCGGCGTTGAAGTGAATCGTCCCCAAGCCAGTAATGTGGTCAGTCAGAAAGATGCCGGCATCTTTGTGGCGATCACTTCGGCAAATGATGTGTATATCGATAAGCGTGTTGTTGATGTTGAACGCGTACAGGCAACACTGGAAACCTTGCTGCTGGATCAGCCTGATGCCTCTCTGGTTATTCAGGCTGATGAGCACGCTTACAGCGGTACTGTGGTAAAAGTTATGGATGCAGCCAAAGGTGCCGGAGTCAAAAATATTGCCTTGGCGGCGGAGAAACGCTGATGTTCAGGCTCATAGTAGCCGCTCCGTTAGCACTGCTGATTACGGGGGGCTTGTTTACTTTTATGGCCTGGATGGTTGATGACGGCAACCGTCAGTTACCGGAAGCAAAAGAATCGCTGGCGTTTAATATGGTGATGGTTGAGCAGGAACGTGAAGCGCAGCGTCGGCAACGCACAGTGCCTGAGAAACCGGAAACACCTGAGCCGCCACCGCAGGCCATGCCGAAAAGCGCCCAGGCAAGTGCTGTGATGCCTTTGGTTTCACCGACTATGCCGTCAATTGCTATGGATGCTTCCGTGAAAGGCCTGGCAATCAGCTTGCCGGCCGTTTCAGATGTGGGAAGGGATCAGCAGGCCATGCCGCTCTATCGCGTTGAGCCCAAATATCCTGCCCGGGCCTTAAAAAGAAGCATTGAAGGATATGTGGTGCTGTCGTTTACGATTGACCCGCAAGGCAGGCCAACGGATATCAAGATTGTTGATGCGCAGCCTAATCGTGTATTTGACCGTGAAGCGATACGTGCTTTAAAGAATTGGAAATACCAACCAAAGATTGAAGGTGGTAAAGCGCTATCCCAGCATGGTCAGCAAGTAAAAGTGGAATTTAATCTGAGTAAGTGATGAAAACATTAGCTTTTATAGTGGCGATCCTGTTTGCGCCTGTCGCGCTGTCGGCACAACTGTCTCAGTACACCGCCGGGAAAGTGCAGCAGGCACAGAAACTTCAATTGGAAGACAAAGTCAGTGCAGCCATTGTCTTGCTCACGGAGATGGATATTTCCCGTGCCTATGATAAAGCGTTTGTTAACCGTATGCTGGGTGTGTATTACTGGCAGGACGGCAAGCCGGCTTTATCTATTCAGCGGTTGACTCAGGCCATTGAAAGCGGGCAGCTTGATGACGAGTATCTGAGATCCACACAACGTATGCTGGCCGATATATTGTTATCCCAGGCGCAATATCAAAAAGCACTGAACTACTATTATCCACTCAGTAAATCGATTCCCGCAACGGAAAAAGCCGATGAGCTCTGGCTGAGAATCGCCCAGGCCAATTATCAGCTTGAAGAATGGCGCTCGGTGCTGTCAGCCATTCAGCAGTATGAGCGTGTTCATAAACAAAAAGAAGTGCAGCCTTTATCACTAAAGCTGGGTGCTCAGTTACAGCTGCAGCAGTATAAGTCAGCGCTTCCGACCTTAAGCAGCCTTATTACGCTGGAGCCGCAAAAAGTCATGTGGTGGCGACAGCTGGCGGGCATTGAAATGCGGTTGGAGAGAAGAAAACAGGCGATTGAAACGTTAGCGCTGGCAAAGCGCCAGGGCGTTGCTTTATCTCAGCAGGATCTGAAAACCCTGGGCCAGCTTTACGCCCAGGAGGGAATTCCTGAGAAAGCCGCTCGCGTTTTTGCTTCATTGGAAAACAGCGACAATAATCTTGATTTATTGATCTCTCAGGCAACCTACTGGCAAATGGCGAAAGAGTGGGATCAGGCGATAGAAACGTGGCGAAAAGCCGTTGAGTTAGATACTCAGTATCGCTGGCAGCTTTCTACGCTTTTATTACAGGAAGGTCATTATCAACTTGCGCTCAATGAACTGGATAAACTACAGATAAAAAATAAGCAAGCGGATATTGAGCTGGCTAAAGTGCGTGCTTATTACAAATTACAAAACCTTGAACAGGCGATTGTGCATGCAAAGAAAGCAGATAATTTACAATCGTCAAAAGCGTCACAAAGTTGGATAAAGTATCTGAATCAATTGCGTGATATGGACAGTTAAGTGCCAGACATGACAGCAGAGATAAAAACGGCGCATTGCGTCGTTTTTTGTTGCTGAGTATCTGGCATTTATTCCAACGTAAATAAATGAATGCACTTGCATATTAATACAAAGGCATTAAAGTGGGCTCGCAACGAAATAAACCGTTTTTTCATGTCGAATAACTTAACGAGAAGATGCTGAATTTTCTGAAATACGTATTGCTGAGCAATTTGCTGGCCGCTGGTGCCGTATGGGTTGGCCATAAATTTTTCGAGCAGCCATTCAGTGTTAGTGGAGATGTTCTGTTTTATATGTTCGCTCTTCAATGGGCACTGGCCGGCATGGTCTGGAATGGCGGCAAAGAGAGTCAATTTTTTGATGATGATCGCGCTGCCATCAAAGCGGTATCCATGTTGTCGGATCATGAGATAGAAGCAGATAGGCAAAGAGAAATAAAAGCGAACTACCATTTTGGGTTTATCTTCTTTTTGTCGGGGCTATTTCCTTTACTCGCCTGCATTTTATTATCGGTATTTAACTGAGAAGCTACCCGCTTCACGGCGGGCAGCGATAGCATTGACGGAGAATTTATGCGGAATACGGCAGATAACCGGTAAAGCCACAGATTTTCCAGCCTGCACCTGTGTGTTTCAGGTAGTAGAGCGACTGCCATAACAGTTCATCAACACCGCCATCAGCACGTTGGATGCTGCCGCAAAACTGTTTACGGGCAATCGCACGTCCATTCTCGATGGTAATTTCATTCAAGCTGGTCGCAGCATGAACCGCCAGCTCTAACGGTTCGCTGTACGCAGTTTCTTGCGCGACCTTTGCCTGACGCAGCCACTCTTCCTGATAGTCCGCCAGGGAGGAAAAAGCAAAAGTCCATGCTGCCGGGTTTTCTGACTTGTTGGCATTGATGGCATAAAACTCATCTTCAACGAAGTCTTCAGCAACCTGTGACCAGTCTGCCTCGCAGTAAGCTTTGATATCACGCGTTACAAGCATATCCCAGATAGCAGCGCGATCCTTGTCAGTGTCAGTAAATGGGTTGGATTTAATCATAGTGACTCTCCCTAAAAATCAGTCCCAATGTGGGATGCCACTCATACGTGAATGGCCAAACAAACTGACGAACATCAAACTGGAAATGACACCTAAATTAAACTGATAGAGTTTAAGGTTGGGATCTTGAACAACAAAAAGCCCCTGATATTAAGGGAATATACGAAATAGATATGTGTCAATGCAGGGGAATATTGCCCGCCTTGTAGCCTTGTCACTGTCTGGCGTTGGCTACTGAAAGGAAAAACGGCGGTGTTGCGCTATGCCGCTCAAACTGAGTGAAAGTTTGAGCGGTAGGGCATGAGATAGCGATCAGAAATACAGTCGAACGACTGATTCAGCTACACAGCCAGGGCGGCGGCAGCCTTCGATTTCAACGGAAATTTCCTGCACAATTTCCAGGCCACGTTTTACAGGCGTGACAGACTGGATTTTTGTACGGGCTCGCACCCGGCTACCTTCTTTAACCGGGTAGGGGAAACGTACCTGATTTAAACCGTAATTAACCGTCATTTTTGCGGTCGGAAATTTCTGGTTGTCGGGATCGACGCTATCTGTCAGCACAGAGAGCAGCGACAGCGTAAGAAATCCGTGCGCAATTGTTGTTTTAAACGGTGACTCAAGCTCAGCGCGCTCCGGATCTGTGTGGATCCACTGATGATCATCCGTGACATCGGCAAATCGGTTAATGCGATCCTGATCGACAGTCAGCCAGTTACCAACGTGAATCTCTTCACCCAGCGATGCGAGCAGTTCTTCCATGAGTTTGGCGGCTTCAGGATGAATCTCGATCGCTGCCGTTTTCTGTACAGATTCACCATTCGAGGCAATATTCTCAGCTTTAACCCAACCCGTGACATGAGCCTTATTCAGGAATTCAATCCAATAGTCACGAATTGACGGCGACAGCCAATCTTTCAGCTCAAATGGATGCTTGGCCAAAATTTCACTTTTCTGTTTGAGAAAGTCGACCACTTTCATGCTTACCAACCTTTATCGTTTTTTCTTAGTATGATTGAGGCGGCATATTGAATCCTGGCTTAGCAGCAACGGGATTAAAATGTGCCCTTGATCTCAAATAACTCATCGGATGAGTTCTCATTATTATAAATCAAATTGATGCCGTCACTGTAAAGTGTGCGTCAAATCATACTTTAGCATCAAAGTGTGATCTTGATCACCTTGTTGTGATGTGAAGATTCGTCCTGACTTCAGCTAGCTTCATGGCTGCAGGTTCTGGTGCAGATTGCTCAGTGACACTTAATCTGACTGATGGCAACCAGCCCTTTTGTCATCCCTGTGAGTATAGATTGTCGCAGGAAAAAGAAGTGAATAGTGTGCGATTGATACCTGTTTTTAACTTCTTAGATTATACCTACCCTATTACCTGCTTTAGCAGGGGACAGGGTGTCAGGTGGGGTTGTGTGCTGTCGAACCTGGTTGTGGTGCTGTATTTTCATCTTAGGCATTCGGGGTGCATGTGCCGCTCCTGGTGATGAAATTGTTTTTGCGCTGGATAAATTTGTGAATCAAGCCGTGACAAGCTCAATCCCTGGTGCGTCGTTGGCTGTACTCGTAAACGGCGAGATCCGCTTATTACGTGGTTACGGTGTCACTAAAGTAGGAGGCGATAAAAAGATTGATTCTGCAACCGTGTTCCCGCTGGCGTCCATTTCTAAAACGTTTGCTTCAGCAGCAACGGCGCTGCTGGTTGACCGTGGCCTGATTGAATGGGATACACACGTTGTCCCGTATCTTGAAGATGTCAAATTCAGCGATCCGGATTTAGGTAAAGTTGTCACATTGCGAAATGTCCTGTCTCATACCACAGGGCTGGTTCCTCAGGCGTACTCTGATCTGCTTGAAAATGATGTGAGTTATCAGCGGATTCTTTCAATATTAAACCGGGTCAAGTTTGTTTGTGATCCCGGTGAATGTTACGGATACCAGAATATTGTCTATAACCTGAGTGCCGACATGATTTCACTGGCATCTGGTATGGATTACAGCCAGTTTGTGACAGAGCATATTTTTATTCCGCTTCATATGCACAGCGCAACTTTTGGCCTGGAGAGCTTTCTGAATGCCGATGACAGAGTTGTCCCGCATGTCAGAACCAAATCAGGCTATGCGGCCGTTAAGCCTGCTCCTTACTATTACGGCGTTCCAGCGGCGGCTGGCGTCAATGCCAGCGCGCAGGATCTTGCGCAGTGGATGCTGGCTCAGTTTGGCCAGTATCCTGAGGTACTCAGTGAAGACAATCTCACTCTGTTACATAAGCCGTTGATCCGGGCCAATCAGTACCGATACCGGGCGAAGCTGAGTAATGTGTATTACGGACTAGGGTGGCGAACATTTGACTATCAGGGGATTACCGGGTTTGTCCATCACGGTGGCTGGGTTAAAGGGATAAGAACAGAAATGGTTTTTAACCCGGTCACACAGACAGGTATGGTTTTTTTGACCAATTGCGAAACAGATGTGGCAAGAGAAGTCGTATTAGAATTCCTGGATTTGTATAAACGCTATATTGACCCTGGTGTTTCTGGTGACGAAGTAGCAACATCAGGAAATTAAAGCGCTTTTTTGAAATCTGATCACTAAAATTTATCTTGGCAATCTCTTGTATTTTTAACTGTCAGGCGTACACTTCGCTTGAAATTTGCCGGTAATAACTGATTAACCAAGGAGCATATCATGGCAAAGAAAAAGTGCTGTCAGCACACAGAGCAGGTCACACAGACTGGTTTTGAAACCGATCATGGTCGCGGAACAATCATGGACAATGCTCTCAAAGCGGTCGTCACCAGTAAAGTCTTCCGCAGCCGAGTTGAAAAAGCCCGAAAAGGCAAAGGCAGTTTTCAGCGCAAGGCAAAGCACGGAGGACGAGAGTCCTGGCCAATCGCTGCTTAATGTAAGCATGATTGCCCAGGACTCTTTTTTGGTAAGTTTTATTTTCTGACTCAAGGGTCAGAAAATAATTGTCAGGTATAGTCATCTGATTTACTATCTCTGACTCATTGATTGGAACGGAGTCTGGTAATGAAAAAGCTTTGGTTCGTGTTGTTTTCCCTGTGTCTGTTTAACCTGCCTCAGGCCACTGCACAGGAAAAAGTGCTGGTTTTTGCTGCGTCTTCGCTCACCAATGCGCTGAATGAATTGGCGGAAAGTTATGAGCATGCCAGTGGCAATGAGGTGGTACTTTCGTTTGCGTCGTCGTCAACGCTTGCCCGCCAGTTAGCACAAGGGGCACCAGCAGATTTGTATTTATCAGCAAATACAAAATGGATGGATTATGCGGCAGAGCAGAAAGTGATCCATACCGAATCACGCAAAAATTTACTGCACAATCGGTTAGTCTTGGTTACCCATCAATCGGAATCGGTGAATTCAGTACCGCTAAATGGTTCATGGGATATCGCTAAGGCATTAAACGGCAGCCGACTGGCCGTTGGCGATCCGAATCATGTACCGGCAGGCATTTATGCCAAAGAGGCATTGGAATCTCTGGGACTTTGGCAACAGGCAGAGCCTTTGCTGGCGAGAGCAAACAATGTTCGTGCTGCGCTTTTGCTGGTGGAAAGACAGGAAGCGAAGTTTGGTATTGTTTACCAGACAGATGCTCAGGTAGCACAAGACGTCAAAATTGTTGCCCAGTTCCCTGAGCAAAGCCATCAGCCCATTACCTATCCGGTTACACTAACCCGGCAGGCCCCATCGAAAGCGGCACAGGGATTTTATGATTATCTCCAGTCGTCTGATGCAACCAAAGTGTTCGAGCGCTACGGCTTTTCAGTCAATTAACCAAAGGGAAGCGTGTCATTCTGAGTATTCCCATGGATACCTTTACTTTAACCGACTATGAAGTCACCGCACTGCAGCTGAGTTTGAAAGTCGCACTCACTGCAGTGATTGTCAGTCTGCCGGCAGGAATTGGCTGCGCCTGGTTGCTGGCAAGAGGGCAGTTTTGGGGCAAATCCCTGTTGGATGGCCTGGTACATCTGCCGCTGGTCCTGCCTCCTGTTGTGGTCGGCTATCTGCTGTTGGTTATGATGGGGCGCCAGGGAATGATTGGTGCTTATCTGTACGATTGGTTTGGCATCACGTTTGGCTTTAGCTGGCGTGGTGCTGTTCTGGCTGTCGCTGTGGTGGCTTTTCCGTTAATGGTAAGATCGATACGGCTTGCACTGGAAAATGTCGATCCTAAGCTGGAACAGGCTGCCCGCACACTCGGGGCCAGCCCGGTTAAAGTCTTTTTTACCATCACATTACCGCTTATGTTACCCGGTATACTCACGGGTACCGTACTGGCCTTCGCCCGGGCGCTGGGCGAATTCGGCGCCACCATCACCTTTGTCTCGAATATACCGGGCGAAACGCAGACTATCCCTCTGGCCATGTTCTCATTCATAGAGACACCGGGAGCCGAAGTGGAAGCTGCCCGCTTGTGCGTGATAGCCATTATTATTGCTTTGCTGTCTCTGGTGATCGCAGAGTGGCTGGCTCGCATTGCACGAAACAGGCTGGGTAATTGATGTTAGAGCTGAATTTTGTCAAGCAACTTGGACAAATGCGACTGAATGTCGACGTGCGCTTACCTGCGTCGGGTATCACTGCCATTTTTGGCCGATCAGGTGCAGGGAAAACCTCTTTTATTAATATCGTCAGCGGGTTAAGTAAGCCGGATGAAGGCCACATCGCTTTCGGCGAGCATGTGCTTTGTGATACTTGGCAGGGCATTAATTTACCACCGGAAAAGCGCCGTATCGGCTATGTTTTTCAGGATGCCAGATTGTTTCCGCATTATAAGGTGAAAGGTAATCTGCTGTACGGAAACCACAGCAAGCCTGACCCGGAATTGTTCAGTGAAGTCGTTCAGCTTCTGGATATATCGCATTTACTAGGTCGTTATCCTGCCAGTTTATCTGGCGGTGAGAAGCAGCGTGTTGCCATTGGCCGCGCGTTGCTGAGTAAACCCGATATGTTGTTGATGGATGAACCATTGGCCTCACTGGATTTACCGCGCAAGCAAGAGCTGATGCCTTATCTGGAATCGTTAGCTAAAAGTGTCAGTATTCCTGTGCTTTATGTCAGTCACAGTCTGGATGAAATACTTCGCCTGGCGGATCACATGGTGGTGCTGGATCAGGGGAAGGTGATTGGAAATGGCGCGCTGACAGATGTGTGGGCCTCCTCTGTGATGCGTCCCTGGCTCAGCGCCAGAGAACAAAGCTCAGTGTTGCAGCTAATAGTTACTGAACACCATCCTTCCTATCCGTTGACCCAGCTTTGTATCGGGCCAGATCTGCCGTTGTGGGTCAGCAGAGTGCGGCGGCCAGTCGGGGAAATGGTCAGGGTGAGAATTCACGCGAATGACATTTCCGTCACCCGAATCAAACCCGCGCAGACCAGTATACGGAATGTGTTGCCCGCGACCGTCGAAGGCATAGAGCAGCATAAATATCACTCTGATATCGTGGTGCTCCGTTTAGCTGTTGGCACGTCAATCCTGACGGCCAATATCACGCCCTGGGCAGCAGATGAACTGAACCTCAATGTCGGCGATAACCTGTATGCGCAAATCAAAGGCGTAAGCCTGAGCCAGCAGGATTTGGCCTGAGTGACCAACTCCTTGGTGTCCTAACCTTCTTCTCATTCCCCTTGTTGATATATTGCTAGCACCCATTTTACCGTGTGCGACTTTTGTCAGAATCGAACAAAAAATAACCTGATCGGGCTGTGCATATTTTGAACAATGTGCGGGTGGTTTATCTGCTTGTTTCATTGAGATTAAGTTCCGCCGTGTGCTCAAAAACTGGCATATTTTTGTGTCAAATGATTGTCAGGATGTGCATTTTTTAAACGTCAGCTATTGCTAGCAGATGTTCGCAGTCAGTATATTCCTCTCCCGTTGTTGGCTGATTTTATCTTTGCAGCTGTAAAGGTTGCACATTGCAGAGACTTATCCCTGGCTACTGATTATTCTGGCCTCTGCGTTATAAATCAGGATCTTATTATTATTAAGTGGATGTACCCATGCGAATTCTTACAGTATTGATTCTATCTATGTTTGCCCTTGTCGGGTGTGGCGGTTCAGACGGTGGTTCAGGTAACAGCTCTACTTCTCATAACGGCTCTTCAGTATCGAATGGCGGTTCTTCAGAGCGTCCAACGACTGAAGATGGCGGTCAGACTACAGGTGGTTCTTCGGGCTCGGGTTCTACCGGATCAGGTTCAACAGGAACAGGCACTGGTTCAAACACAGGTGGTTCAGACCAGGCCGATTCTGGCAGCTCAAATCAATCTATGGCTGATGAAATGCTGACAGCGGTAAACGCTGCGCGGGCACAGGGACAGACTTGCGGCGGCACCTGGATGCCAGCAGTTGCTCCTCTGACATGGGATGCCACTTTAGAACAAACGGCATTTCTGCACTCGAGCGATATGGCCAATTATGATTACTTCAGCCATACAGGTTTGGATGGCTCATCACCGAGTCAGCGTGTAACCGAACAAGGTTACAGCTGGAAAACAGTCGGTGAGAATATTGCGGCAGGCCAGAAAACGGTATCTGCTGTGATGCAGGGCTGGTTGGAAAGTCCGGGACATTGCAAAAACATCATGAACGGCAGCTTCACGCAGATGGGCGCTGCGTCTGACACCAACTCAGGCAGTACCTACGGCATTTACTGGACCCAAGTGTTTGCCTCGCCGAAGTAAGCTCAGAGCTTAAGCCAAACTTTGCCTGGTGGTTGCCGGGCAAAGTTTAGCGCTATCTTAGGATGTTATTGATGCCATTGCTGGTAAGCATCAATGCAGCGAATCTGAGGAAGTTTTTGTTTTAGCACATTATCGAAGCCGCTTTGTTTATAATTTCTCAGTTCAACATTGTATTTGGCTGTGGCTAAATCATAGTTGTTGGAATGGAGTATAGAGCCAGCACAGGTTTTTTTATACTGATCCCAGTCACTGTAATACTTCACATAAAACGTCTGGGTCCATGCGCCGCCGGAATTGTCTTCACCACCTGTCACTTTGTTGTTAATGATACGCTCGGCATAAAATTCCCAAGTGCCATCATCAAAGATCGTAAACTGAGCAGGGTTGTCATACTCTAAATTTTCACGGAAATAGGCCACATTGGTGAACTGGAAGACCGGATTTTTAGTGTTGGGTTTTTTATCCGTTCTTGCCGGTAAATAGATGTTCATCGTCTTATCGATGGGCGAAGCCGTGGGGGCTTGTGTGCTGGTTTCATCGTCACCGGAACTGCAGCCCTGCAGTAAAATCAGGCCCAGAACGGTAACCGATGTGATAAAAATGCTGCGATTGTAAGACATGAAAATTCTCCTACGATGATTATGCACCTGCATAAATCTCAACGTATGCAATGTCATCTTTGAGAATATCGGTAATGCTTCTTTTGTGACGTATCAACACTGAGACGTCACAGACTTCTTCTTGTCTCAACGAATAAGTGTGTGGTTTTACAATAAGCTGAATAGCCTGGCTGCTGAGTAAATTTCGCTATCAAGCTGGCTTCATTTCACATCCTGCCAGAATGCCAGCGAGTAACGGCAAACCCAGTCGGGATCATCAAGTGGTAAGTCATGGCCGGCACTGGGGTGAATGTGTATGGGGCACTGCCAGTAATGGGCAAGCGTACGGCTGCAAGAAACATCGACCAGCTCGTCATATTGCGAAGCAAGCAGCAGTACGGGTTTATCCGGAACATCTTTATACCGGAAGCTCAAGGCGGCGTTCAGTTGCCGGAACAGATTACTCCTTTGGATAGGACACTCTTTGCGCCATCGAATCCATGTTTTCAGTATGTCAGGGTCTTCGGGGTACATGTTTGAGGTCATACGAAGAATGTGCTTTTCCTGCTCTTCAGGTTGGCTCATCAGCAATCTGATGATATTGGGGTACTGCCGCCAGCGTAATCGCTTATAAAAGGGGGATTGTTTGCCATCACTGGTATTGAGCAGCACCAGTGATTTCACTTCCTCCGGGTACAATCTTGCCCACTCAAGCGCAATCATTCCCCCCATAGAAATCGCCAGCAGATCATAGGTTCCTGCTTCTATTTTATTTTCTGTCTCAAGTTCCCGGGCGTGTAAAAAATGTAACTGCTGATGGAGGTCATCAACCATGGCGCTGACGGTGGAGGGGGATGTCTCGAGAAACCGCTGGCCATTACCGGCCAGATCCAAAGCGATCACCTTACGGAAAGGAAAGTGCGATCTTAACTGTTGGGTGAAATTGCCCCAGTGTCTTTGCTCGCGAAGTAATCCCCGCAAAAGGATAATAGGTCGTTGGCAGTGAGTCATGAGCAGTTATCCTGATGGTTTGATGAATACCAGAGCAACATCGCCTGGTGCCAGTCGGCCGTATCTTCGCTGTGACTGAACCAATTGGTATAAGCTTCGGTCGCATTTATCAGAAAGTCTAACAGAACGAGATGTTTGCGGAGTGTCCGTTGCACTCTGTGCTTTTTAATGGGATGAAATAATCCGAGCGGATGCCAGAGTTGTAACGGGTTTTTTCTCACCCACAGCCAGGAGCCCATTTCCAGCGTGAGCGGTAGCAGGGTATTTCCCTGGGCTTCTGCTTCATCATACAAAAAGTCCCACAAGTCACCGTGGCAGGTGTAGTGTTTTGTCTGTGGTTCGAAAACATAGTTTTGATGAGGGTAAGCCTGAAAAAACATTTCCCGCACCCGAAACAGACTGCCGAGTCGCGAAACAGGCTGGCGGGTACTTTTGGCGTAAGGGAACCAGATCCTGTCTCTGAGCCCGAAGCCAGAATGGCAATCCAGCGCCATGGTAAACGGGCTCTGCCGGGTCTGCTTTAGTACCTGATCAACCAGCAGCTGTGCTTCAGCTTCCATTGGGCGCCCTGCCGGACCGCGATACCAGGGCAAACGGGGACTGATTCTGTGACCACCGACCAGCCAGGCTGTGCGTTCCTGGCTTTCGACAGGGGCATTGCGCATCAAATCAACATGCCTGGCGTTCGAGCGGCGTTGCATGGCCATACCCACCGGATTGAGCAGCGGAATAGCCACTATCTGCATCTTTTCGAGCGTGCGTTGCAGGTTATTATCCCAAGCCAGGCGCTGACAAAGGCTGGTCAGCAGTGAGAGCAAAACCTGGGTCCCAATGCGCTCAAGGCCATGCACTCCGCCAACCAGAAACAGGCAGGGCAGGCCGGGAGCGGGGTTGCCTAAACGGCACTCATAAATGGGGAGATGCTGATCATGAAAAGGTAACCGGATTAACTCACTGGCCTGCAGGCTAATGCGGTTCTTGATTTTCGCTTCGCTTTCAATCAGTGCTTCAAGTTGTATCAGTTCAGGCAAACGCTCGGTAATAGTCACATTGAATCCCTGTTTTCATCATCACTATCCCTGTCCTACTTGAAGCTGCAGCGGTGTTGGCTACATTCATTCACTGGAACGCCAGCCCGGCCCAATCACATAGTTCAGCTATGTTCATGGGGATTCATTCACTTGCCGCCTACCTGCATCATCAAGTAGTTTAGGTATACACTTATCATGGTTCATAGTGGAGTGAAAAGCTGACAGCTTTATTGCAACTGAGCGCGTTATTGTTCTAGGCCAGTGCCCAGCGAAAAGCCTGAGAAAAGATATGTTTGCCGTTCTCGGGTATCACTTGCCCATGGGCAAACAGGATTTTGTCAAACGGCCAGGTCAGAATTTCCTGCAAGGACTGGCGTAACCGGGTTTTGTTGTGGAAGCTATGGCGCCAGTAGAGTGGCATTGCCGGATGAAAATAGCAGCCATTGGCTAAGGCTAAGGCCACGGTGGCCGGGTTGTGACTGTTTCGCAGCCAGGCCATGGCATCGCCAAGGATCAGGGTTTGTGATTCGGGATCGCAGAACACCACTTCTTCAACACGATCGCTGCCTCTTAATAGCGTCTGTAATAATTGTCCTCGCCACAGCGCAGGCGTTTCAGCACCCAGCGCATCATCAAAGACCAGATCTGTGCGCTTGAGCTGAAGCCCCGGAGGGGCAAAAAAGGTCGCCTGGGAGTAGGCGAGCCACCACTCGGACAAAAAAAGATGATGATTCAGGTTAGGTGTCACTATGGCTGTGACACGGCCGAGTTTAGCTAACTGGAGCTGAATGCCAGTAGTGAGCTGAACCGGTGAATGAATAAGAAGATTATCGTTTTTGAGCCGTATCACTGTCATGCGGCAGCCAACAGGCACGCCATAACGCTTCCACGGCATATCCTGATACCAGATTCGATCTTTACTCCATTCGATCATCGCTTTATTCCTTAAAGCACCACCTGTATTTTCGGCGGAGTGTATCAGAGAAAAGTCTGCTTATATATAGAGTTAACAGCAGATAAATTAACCCCCAGCCGGTGTAGTGAATTGCATAACCGTGTGAATAAAAAAGTAAACAATTCGCCAGATATTGGTTGTTTTCGCCATGCTCTGAGTTTGGTTTTTCTGTAGGTGATTGAATTATAGCGTAAATATTTTTTGGTATGTGATTTGCTATATGCGTGTACCGACTATGAATAAGGTATATTGCAAATGGGTTAATTCATTAAATGCAGACAGGTTAATAATCCCGTTTTTCATCAGAGTTAACATATTCAGAACAATACAGTTGAAACAAGTAAGCTCTGCTTTTTATCTCACACACACATAAGTAGAATTCAGCGTGAATTATTCGTTACTTTTAAATGTTAAAGCTCACAGTTGCAGTTTCATTTTATGGGCCAATAACAAAATGAATCCAGAAAAATTGCATTAGACTTGAGTGGTAGCGTTTGGTGACGTTTCGTCATAAAAAAGGAGAATATGATGAGAGGACTACACACCGTGTTACGGTGGTTGGCGGCCAGGCCTTATATCTATGCCATTGGTATTACCGTTCTGATTCTTGGCTGGATGCTGTCTGGTGGTCAGTCTCAGGAGGACAGCGCCGCAATGCAGTCGTCGGGTAATGAAAACAGTGTGCCTGTTCAGGCTCAGACTCAGGATAAGGCGCCGGTACCTAAAGTCAGAATCACCACCTTCGCAGCCGAGCCTGTATTTCGTAGTCTGACCTTATACGGTAAAACAGAACCCAGCCGCCAGGCGACAATCAAAGCCGAAGTGGCTGGGCGAGTGATTGAGGTGATTGCGCAGCGTGGCTCGTTAGTGAAAGAAGGACAAATCATTGCCCGCCTGGCTCAGGATGACTGGCCGGAGCAGTTAAAGCGGGCAAAGGCCGTGCTCAAACAGCGGCAGATTGAATACGACGGTGCGAAGCGACTGAATGAAAAAGGCTTTCAGGGGCGTGTTCTGTTAGCTCAAACCGAAGCCGATCTTGTTGATGCACAGACGACTATAGCGACCCTGACGCTGAAGCTGGAAAAAACCACCATCCGGGCACCACTGAGCGGTATCTTGAATGAGCGGATGGTAGAAGTGGGCGATTATGTCCAGGTGGGCGATCCGGTCGGCAATATTGCGGATATCGATCCGCTGATAGTCCGGGCTGATGTCACTGAAACGGATATTCAGCATATTCGTTTGGGTCAGGAAGCGGAGGCAAGATTGGTAGGAAATCATGCTGCCACAGGCAAGGTTCGCTACCTTTCGAAAGTGGCCAATGAAACCACGAATACGTTCCGTATTGAGGTCGCTTTCGACAATGATCAGCTGAACTTGCTGGCAGGGACCAGCGCTGAGCTGGTGGTACCGATTGAAGAAACGGAAGCCATTAAAGTCACGCCTGCCGTACTGGCTCTGGATGAGGCCGGGAATCTCGGTGTTAAAACCGTAGAGAAAGATCATGTGGTCTTTACGCCGGTGCGCGTCGTGAAAAGTGATGGTGACGGTACCTGGCTGGGTGGATTTTCAGGCATGGTGGATGTGATCACCGTTGGTCAGGGTTTCGTCCGGCCGGGTGATCGTGTGGAAGCTATCAGGATGGAGAACTGAGAATGCTTGGGATGATAGATGCCGCATTGCATCGTACCCGTACCGTTGTCCTTATTCTGCTGCTTCTTTTGGTTGCCGGGTACATGAGTTACCAGAGCATTCCTAAAGAAGCGGAACCGGATATTACCATTCCTTTTATTTACGTCTCGATTTCCCATAGCGGTATTTCACCGGAAGATGCTGAACGCTTGTTGCTGCGGCCCATGGAGAAGGAATTGCGTGGCATAGATGGCGTGAAAGAAATGACCTCAACCGCCAGTGAAGGCCATGGTTCGGTGTTACTGGAATTTGTGGCCGGGGCCGATACGAGCAGTGCCTTAGCGGATGTGCGCGAGAAAGTGAGTCTGGCTAAGGCGAAATTACCGGACGGCACAGACGAGCCGACGGTGAATGAAGTCACTATGGCTTCTGAAAACCCGGCTATCACAGTTATGTTGTCGGGCACTGCGCCAGAGAGGGCGCTGATTACCATCGCGCGTGATCTTAAAGATAAGCTGGAAAGCATGCGCGAAGTGCTGGAAGTCGATATTGGTGGTGATCGGGAAGACATGATTGAGATTCTGGTTGATCCGCTGCTGATGGAAAGCTATGACCTGGATCAGCAAGATATTTATAACCTGATATCCCGTAATAACCGGCTTGTGGCGGCAGGGACACTCGACAGCGGGCAGGGGCGTTTCCCGATCAAGCTGCCTTCTGTCTTCGACAATATTAAAGACGTCATGGAAATGCCGGTTAAGGTGTCTGGCGATAAAGTAATTACCTTTGGTGATGTCGCTACCGTTCGCAGGACGTTTCAGGATGCCGAGTCTTATGCCCGGGTGAACGGTAAACCTGCGGTATCGCTGGAAGTCAAAAAGCGGCCTGGGGAAAATATCATCCAGACAGTCGAAGGCGTGAAAGCACTGATTGAAAAAGAGAGCGAATTCTGGCCGCCAACCATTGCGGTGGATTACACCGGCGATCAGTCAAAACATGTCAAAACCATGTTGAACGACCTGCAAAATAACGTGCTGTCTGCCATTTTGCTGGTGGTCATTGTGATTATAGCTATTCTTGGTGCGCGTACGGCCTTGCTGGTGGGGATTGCCATTCCCGGCTCGTTTCTGACCGGGATACTGGCATTGGCGGTGCTAGGCTATACGGTCAACATGGTGGTGCTATTTGCCCTGATCATGGCCGTTGGCATGCTGGTTGACGGCGCCATAGTGGTTACTGAATACGCCGACCGTGAAATGAGTGAAGGCACGCCACGCTATGAAGCTTACAAAAAAGCCTCAAAGCGTATGGCCTGGCCGATCATTGCTTCCACGGCAACAACGCTGGCCGCTTTTGGCCCGTTACTCTTCTGGCCGGGTATCATGGGCGAGTTCATGAAATTCCTGCCATTGACGCTGATCATGACCTTAGTCGCCTCTTTGGCGATGGCGTTGATTTTTGTGCCGACATTAGGTGGTTTGTTTGGTAAGCCGCGTCCCATCTCTGCCGAAAAACGTCAGCAACTGATTGAAGCCGAAGAGGGCGATATTGAGCACCTGCCAGGTTTCACCGGTAATTATGTCCGGGTACTGAAAGCGGCGGTGAAGCGGCCATGGAAGGTGTTATTCGGCGCGTTAGTGTTCTCGCTGGCGGTTATCCTGCTGTACGGCAAAGCCGGTAACGGGACGGAATTTTTCCCTGAGGTTGAGCCGGAAGGGTTTAATATCGTTGTTCGGTCGCAGGGCGATTTATCCATTGAAGAGAAAGATCATCTGATTCAAGAGGTGGAACGCCAGTTATTGAACTTGCCTGAGGTAGAAACCCTGTATGCGCGCTCGGGAGGCGATGACCGGATTGGTATGCTCAGGGTTAACCTGATCGACTGGCAAGACAGACGTCCGGCGGCGGAAACGATTGAAGAGATTAAGCAGCGCACCGCCGGGCTTGCCGGGCTGGAAATTGAAGTGCGGCAGGATCAGGCTGGCCCACCAACCGGTGATAAAGATGTCAACCTGCAAATCAGCTCACGCTTTCCTGCACTGCTGAAAGACTCAGTCGCGAAAGTCCGTAAGGAACTGGAATCCAACCCTGCCTTTACCAACATTGATGATACCGGCCCTAAACCGGGTATCGAATGGCAGATAAAAGTGGATCGGGCCGATGCCGCGCGATTTGGCGCAGACGCCACCTTGGTCGGCAATAATGTCCAGTTTGTCACCACAGGGTTAACGCTCGGCGAATACCGGGCTGACGACGTTGATGATGAAATGGATATCCGTGTGCGGTTCCCGGAACAGTACCGGCATATTACCCGCCTTGAAGAGCTGCGGCTGAAAACAGCGCAGGGGCAGATTCCGCTCAGTAACTTCAGTACCTTAGAGGCCGCCAACAAGCTGGATACCATCAAGAAAGTGGATGGACGCCAGGCGCTGTCGGTAACGGCTGACATGGCACCCGGTTACAATCTGAGTAAAGTCATTCCTGAAGTCATGGCACGTTTACCCGAGCTGGGGCTGGATCCCAGGGTTCAGATTACGCTCCGAGGGGAAAACGAAGAGCAGGAGAAAGCGTCGGCTTTCCTGAGCAAAGCCTTCCTGATTGCGATGGCTGTGATGGCGATTATTCTGGTGACCCAGTTTAACTCTTTCTATCAGGCTTTTCTGATCCTGACTGCGGTCTTGTTCTCAACGGTCGGCGTACTGCTTGGGATGCTGGTATTCAATCAGCCGTTCGGCATAGTGATGTCCGGGATTGGGATCATCTCGCTGGCCGGGATAGTCGTGAATAACAATATCGTTCTGATTGATACCTATAACGTACTCAGAAACCAGGGCATGGAGCCGATTGAGGCGATTCTTCGCACCGGTGCCCAGCGCTTGCGTCCTGTCATGATGACCACAGTCACCACCATTTTAGGCTTGATGCCAATGGTACTGATGGTGAATGTGGATCTGATACAGCGCAAAGTGGAATTTGGCGCTCCGTCCACGCAAATGTGGGCACAACTTGCCACAGCCGTGGCGGGTGGGCTGGCGTTTGCAACGGTTCTGACGCTGGTGATAACCCCTTGCATGCTGGCGCTCGGTGCTCATCGTCAGCAGCGTAAGGAACAGAAAGCACGCAGTAAAAGCTCCCCGCATCTGATTGATGAAGCATTGATGGATGACGATGAAGAAGTGAAATCGCTGGAAAAAGTCAGTTAACGATCCGGCTTTTCCTGTACCGTTCTTCGCACCGCGCTGAACCATAAAAAGAACCGCCACCTTTTTCAAGGTGGCGGTTTTTCTTGGGCTAGGTTTTTCTTGAGTTAGGTGTTGCGTTGTTATCAGGCGATAAACAGGAAGAACAGGGCGGTTGCAACAATACCAATCAGTGCATAAGGGATTTGGGTCAGAGCGTGCTGCATAGCGGTACAGCCACTACCTTGTGCAGACAGTACCGTGGAGTCACTGAAGAAGCATGAGTGACTGCCGGCCGCCGATGCTGACAACAGGGCGCCGATAGTGATAGAGACCGGCACACCAAGGTGCGCACCCAGCGGGAATACAATCGGCATGGCGACCGCAAACAATCCCCAGGATGAGGCGGTCGCAAAGACCAGCGCGGCCATCACAAGGAAGATGATTGCAGGGAACATCTGCGCCGACAGGTAAGGCGAAACAGTTTCGATAACATACTGTGTCAGGCCCAACTGGTCATTGACGTTTTTCAGCATGAAACCGGCGATGACGGTTGCCAGAGGCAGCATCATGATTTTGATACCGTCATAGACAGCCTCAAACATGGTGTTCACCGGCATCAGACGTTGTACGCCGTACAGGAACATGGTGAAAATCATGGCAACGAAGACACCAGCCAGCAAATCAATATCGAAATACCAGCTTGCGGCAACCAGCACTATCATAGGCAGGGCAAAGTTCAGCACACCAATGGTTGAGTTTGGATGCGCTTTCACATCTTCACCCAGTGCAATGTCAACACCACCGTCAGGCTGCACCTGACCATTCTGTGCCCGTTTCTCTGCCGCTTTCATCGCACCCAGATCAGGGATTTTTCCAGTGGCTACCAGGAACACAACCAGCAGTGTTACCCAGCCGTATGCCATATAAGGAATCGCATCAATATAGGCACTGATCCCTTTGCCGGATGCGGCAATGTCGTTATCTTCCAGCAGCGAGCTGAAGAAAATGGCCCAGGTGGAAATAGGCAGCAGGATACAAACCGGTGCGGCGGTGGAGTCGACCAGATAAGCCAGTTTCTCACGAGAGATGTTGTAGCTGTCTGTAATGCGCTTCATCGATGATGAAATCGCAATTGCATTCAGGTAGTCATCAATGAAGACCAGAATACCCAGCACGAAGGTCAGCACCATTGACTGGCGTTTGCTTTTGACTTTAGTGACCAGAGCTTCACTGAAACTCAGGATACTGCCGCCTTTTTCCAGTATGGTGATCAATCCGCCCATCAAGCCGCAGACCAGAATCAGCCAGGCAATGGTTTCATCCATCATGACTGTCATCGACACATCGACGACATTCCCGACGATCTGCTGAGGATCTATCATGATCAGGCCGACGATAGCGCCACTGAACAGGGCCTCGACGGTTCGGTGAGTTAACAACGCCACGGCCAGAACGAAAATGGTCGGTAACAAACTGTACCAGCCATAGGGCGTCCCTGTTTCATGGGTGTTACCAATAATGGCAAAAGTCCCGATGATCCCGGCAATTGCCAGAATAACCGACATGCTCTTCGCATTAGGCTTCTGCGGCGCATCTAATGCAGGTGTTTTCACTGTCATACAAGAATTCCTTTCCTATCTTTCAGTTACGCTGAATGAAGCATCCACTCAATTTCCAGTGGCGTGACGGCTTTTTCAAAATCCGCCAGTTCACGTTGCTTGCATGCTAGATAAAGCGAGATAAATGATTGCGGTAGGTACATCGACATTAGCTCGCTTGATGCAAGCTTTATTAGTGCGTCCGGCATGCGAAGAGGTAACTCTACCGCATTGTCGGCCAGTTGTGGCGGGCATTGCTCAAAAGTAAAACGTTCGCTGGCAAGCAAGCCAGCCAAGAGTACTGAAGCAAGCACATACGGGTTGACATCTGCTCCAGCGATACGATGTTCAATACGGCGGTTGTGGCTGTCACTCATTGGGATTCTGAGTGCAACCCCGCGGTGGTTTTCTCCCCAGTTGGCATGGGTGGGCGTGTACATAGAAGCCGAGAAGCGGCGGTATGAATTCACGTTCGGGCAAAGCAGTGCCATGGAATCCGGCATCATGGACAGCATGGCAGCCAGCGTCTGGTAATAGAAGGGGCTGGCTTCGCCTTCCTTATCGGAAAATAGGTTCTTGCCATCTTTATCTACCACGCTCAGATGCATGTGTTTGCCGTTACCGGCTTCGTCAGCATAGGGTTTGGCCATGAAAGTGACATCGAAATCATGGGCCTGAGCAACCTGGCGAATCAACCGCTTAGCCAGAATGACCTGATCGCAGGCATTAATAACATCTTGCTGGTGGTTAAAGTTGATCTCGAACTGACCTGGTGCCGATTCAGACAGTGCGCCTGAGGTATTCAGTCCCTGGGCAACCGCAGCGTCATTGAGATCGCGCAAAAACGCGGAATAATCATCAAGATTCTCTACGTTGTACACGTCTGAACGGTACTCTCTGTCATGGTGGATGGGGTTGAGAGGCGGCTGGATAGCGCCCTTAACCCCGCGGTTTTTATCCAGCAGATAAAACTCAAGCTCAATGGCGACAACCGGAAACTGCTCGCGTTGGTGAAGCTGCTCAAGCAGGTTCACCAGAACAGAGCGTATACAAAGGTCTGTCGGCTGGCTGCCATACTCATCCATCATGGTCAGCATGACCTGGCCGACTTCAGGATTAAAGGTGGTGGTCAGTGTGCCCGGTACCGGGTAACAGATATGGTCTGGTTCACCCAGTGCCTCGCCGAGTCCCGCTTCTTCAACCACATTCCCTTCAATGCTCAGCGAGATAGTAGAGAGAGGTAAGTAAACGCCTTTCTCAATTTTTTCAACCGCTTCGACTGGAATACGTTTGCCTCTCGGGGTTGCGTTGATGTCGGTAAAGAGCAAATCAACGAACCGGATCTCAGGCCACTTTTGTTTAAAATTTTTAACTTCTTCTTTAAATCCGTTCATTCACGAAACACCTCGTGTGGATACATCCTGTAACTTATATTTAACAGATGAACGCAAAATGGCAATAATTGTGTTCAAAATGTTCGAAATATCGAACGTCGATCAAATTTTAGTAACATTTTTGTAAATTGCAGGTTGATTTCCCTTAGTGCTCTAAGCTAGGTTTGTTCAATAAATCGAACACTGATGGCAGGAGAGACCATGATGAACTCAACAAAAGCTGGACCGGTAATTGGCGTTGTATGCTGCAAAAAATCACTGGAAGGCTATGGCATTCAAAGTGTTAATGAGTTCTATCTCCATGCGATCAAGCAGTTTGGTGCCAACCCGGTTCTGTTTCCGTCTGGCTCTACGGCTGAGGAAATTAAGCAACTGATTGGATTGGTCGACGGCGTGCTGCTGACCGGCAGCCATTCAAACGTTGCACCTGCCCGTTACGGTGCAGAGCATGATGAACCGAAAAAAGATGAAGGCCGTGATGCCTTGTCATTTGCACTGATAGACACCTGTATCAAAGAGAACGTGCCAATTCTCGGTATCTGCCGCGGATTTCAGGAGATGAATGTTGCGCTTGGCGGATCACTGCACCCGAAAGTGCATGAAGTGGAAGGCTTTAACGACCACAGGGAAAGCCCGCTCAATGACATGATCATCAAGTATTCAACGGCTCATCCGGTAAATATTTCTGACAACGGCACCTTTGCCGACTGGCTGGCGCCGCTGGACAACATTGAAGTGAACTCATTGCACGGCCAGGGTGTGAATCAATTGGCGCCGGGTCTTACTGTGGAAGCGGTTGCACCGGATGGTTTGATTGAAGCCTTTAGTTTACAGGCGCATCCATTTTTTATTGGTGTGCAGTGGCACCCAGAATGGCAAGCGACTGAAAACCATTTTTCACGAATTTTGTTTGATCAGTTTATGATATCGGCTTCAAAACGAAGGAGCCTCCATGATGGAAACTGACTCAATTGGTAAAAAAATCGCACAGCTAAGAAAAGAATACAAATTGTCTCAGCGTGAACTGGCAGAAAAAGCCGATATCACCCACAGCGCTATCTCATCAATCGAGAACAGCAAGGTGAGTCCGTCGGTCAGTTCATTACACAAGATAGTGAAAGTGTTCGATATGTCCTTGTCTGAGTTTTTTACACAAGATCAGGCATTTGATGAGCGTCCGGTGGTGATTAAACCTGAACAGCTGATTGAAATGGGCAATGAACAGGTCTCAATGAAACTGGTCTGCGACGGCCGCAAAGACAGACAAATGGGCTTTCTGATTGAGGTATACCAGCCTCATTCGAGCACAGGACTGATTAGCATCAAACACGAAGGTGAGGAAAGCGGAACGGTACTGGAAGGTGAAATAGAACTGGCGCTGGGTGACAAAACCTATGTCATCGGCGAAGGCGAAAGTTACCTGTTTGATACCAGTATTCCTCACAAGTTTACCAACAGAACGGACAAACTTTGCCGGATTGTCAGCGCACATACCCCGGCTAGTTTCTGACGTCCACACCCAAAAGGAAGGCGTATGAACACTCAACAGCAATGGACAGCACTAAAACAGCAGATAGACATTGAAGCCAGGGCATTCATTCACGGTGAATACCAGCATGCCCAGAGCGGTAACACCTTTGCGGTGATCAACCCGGCGACAGACGAGCATCTTGCTGATGTTGCCCGCTGTGACGCAAAGGATGCAGCAATTGCTGTTGAGATGGCCAGAAGTGCCTTTAACCGCGGAGACTGGCAAGATCAGAGCCCTGCACAGAGAAAAAAGGTGTTACTGGCGTTCGCCGACCTGATCGATCAGGATCGGGAAACCGTGGCCCTGCTGGAAACCCTGGATACCGGTAAACCTATCAGTCACAGTTTCAGTACTGATATTCCCGGCGCTGCCGCAGCTATTCGCTGGTACGCCGAAGCAATTGATAAAACCTATGGCGAAGTGGCGCCCACTGAAGTCAATGTGCATGCCTATATCACGCATCAGCCCATTGGCGTCGTTGCTGCCATAGTGCCCTGGAACTTTCCGCTCTGGCTCGCGTGCTGGAAATTAGGGCCAGCACTGGCGGCCGGAAACAGCGTGATTCTCAAGCCCTCTGAAAAATCCCCGTTAACCGCGATCCACCTTGGCAAACTGGCCAAACAAGCCGGTATTCCGGACGGCGTATTCCAGGTATTGCCGGGTTTCGGCCATGAAGTGGGCGATGCGCTCGCCCGTCATGACGATGTGGATTGCATTACCTTCACCGGCTCAACCCGGGTAGCCCGCCAACTGATGGTGTGTTCGGGTGAATCCAATATGAAGCGTGTCTGGGCCGAAGCGGGCGGTAAAAATGCCAATATCGTGTTCGCCGATTACAAAAACCTGGACAAGGCCGCGGCGGAAACCGCAGCGGGCTGTTTCTATAACCAGGGCGAAGTGTGCGTGGCAGCCACCCGCTTGCTGGTACATGAAAGCATCAAAGATGCGTTTGTCGCCAAAGTTATCGCGGCATCAAACGCCTTTACCCCGAAAGATCCGCTCGATCCTGCTTCGTCGATGGGCGCACTGATCGATCAGGAGCACAAAGCCAAAGTGCTGGACTATGTCGCCAAAGGGCAAGCGGCCGGCGCCAAAGTGCTGTGCGGCGGTGATGTTGCAGGGCAAGGCGCCTTTGTTGCCCCCGTGGTGCTGGGTGATGTCAGCAATGACATGGCGGTTGCCCGTGAAGAAATTTTTGGTCCTGTGTTGTGCGTGATTCCGTTCAGCACAGAAGAAGAAGCGATTGCGATCGCCAACGATTCCCCCTACGGGCTGGGTGCCGCGCTATGGACGTCCGATCTGGACCGTGCGCACCGGGTCGCCCGTCAGCTTCAGGCAGGTTCGGTCTGGATTAATAACTACAACGAAGGTGACATGACAGTTCCGTTTGGCGGCTTTAAACAAAGCGGCAATGGTCGGGATAAATCACTGCATGCCCTGGAGAAGTTCACAGAGGTGAAAACCACTTGGCTTCGTCTTGAGTCGTACTAAAAGGAGTTTACTGTGATTAATCATACCGGTTCTTTCTACGCCGCTACGGCGAACTATACGCGCGAGTTTCCAACCCTGACCGATAACATCGAGTGCGATGTGTGTATCGTGGGGGCGGGTTTCAGCGGTCTGTCATCGGCGCTGCACCTGGCGAAAAAAGGCTTTAAAGTGGTGGTTCTCGAAAGTGCCAAAGTGGGCTTTGGCGCAACGGGCCGTAACGGCGGCCAAATCGTCAACAGCTACAGTCGTGATGTCGATGTCATCGAGAAACGTTACGACAAAAAAACCTCGGATGTGCTGTGCAGCATGATTTTTGAAGGCGGCGATATTATTCGCGGCCTGATTGAAGAATTTAATATTGACTGTGATCATCGTCAGGGCGGTTTGTTCACTGCGGTGAACAACAAACAGTTAGAAGGGCTGAAACACCATAAAGCCAACTGGGAGCGCTACGGCAATAAAGATCTGACACTGCTCGATAAAGCTGAGCTGCAAACTATGGTGGGCACTGACGTTTACGAAGGCGGTTTGCTGGACATGCGTGGCGGCCATATTCATTCACTGAACCTGGCGCTGGGCGAAGCCGAAGCCATTATTCAGATGGGCGGACAGATTTTTGAACAGTCAGCCGTTACCCGGATTGAAAAAGGCGCCAAACCTGTTGCTCACACCAGCCAGGGCTCAGTCAAAGCGCAATATATGGTACTGGCCGGCAATGCTTATCTGGGTGGTCTGGCGCCGAATATCAGCAATAAAGCCATTCCATGCGGCACACAGGTGGTGACGACAGAACCACTGTCAGATGCACTGTGCGATGAGCTGCTGCCGCAACGTTACTGCGTAGAAGACTGCAATTACCTGCTGGATTACTTCCGCATTACCGGCGACAACCGGATGCTGTTTGGCGGCGGTGTGGTGTACGGCGCACGTGATCCGGCCAACGTAGAGAAACTGATCCGTCCGAAGATGGAAAAAGTCTTCCCTCAGTTAAAAGGCGTGAAACTGGATTTTGCCTGGACCGGTAACTTCCTGCTGACCTATTCACGTATGCCGCAATTTGGCAGTTTTGCTGACAACATATACTACCTGCAAGGATACAGCGGCCATGGCATTACCTGTACGCATCTTGCCGGCAAACTGCTGGCTGAAGCGCTGACCGGACATGCTGAGCGTTTTGATGCATTTGCGTCTCTGCGTCATTACGCCTTCCCGGGCGGGCGCCATTTCCAGGTGCCGTTTACGGCGCTTGGGGCCGCTTACTACAACTTACGCGACAAGCTCGCTATCTAAGGATCGGAAAAGGAAGAGAACAATGTCAAAGACAGTGACTTTTGCTTCAGTGCAGCTTTCGATGTCGTGGGATATCGATAATAACCTGAAAAAGATCAGCCAGGCGGTGAAAGAAGCCGCTGACAATGGCGCGAACGTTGTGGTGCTGCAAGAACTCTTTGCTGCTCCTTACTTCTGTAAAGAACAGGTAGCCAGGTATTTCGATCTGGCAGAAGAAACCGATAACAGCCCGTTAATTGCTCACATGAGCCAGCTGGCGCGTGAATTTAATGTCGTGATTCCGGTGAGTTACTTCGAGCGTGCAGGCAACAGCTTTTTTAACTCTCTGGTGATGATCGACGCTGACGGCACTGTGATGGACAACTACCGTAAATCACACATTCCTGATGGTCCGGGTTACAGCGAGAAATTCTACTTCAGCCCTGGTGATACCGGCTTCAAAGTCTGGCAAACCCAATTTGGCAAGTTTGGGGTAGGGATCTGCTGGGATCAGTGGTTCCCGGAGCTGGCACGTTGTCTGGCGCTGGCAGGCGCAGAAGCGATTTTCTATCCGACCGCCATTGGCTCTGAGCCTCAGGATCCAACGCTGGACTCACGCGATCACTGGCAGCGCACTATGCAGGGCCACTCTGCTGCCAACCTGATACCTGTGATCGCCGCCAACCGCACCGGCGTGGAAACCGACGATGGCATTGAAACCACCTTCTATGGCTCATCATTTATTACCGATCATACCGGCAAGAAACTGGCCGAAGCGGGGCGTGATGAAGAAACCATCATTTATGCCACCATCGATCTGGAAGCAACAGCCAAAGCCCGCTACAGCTGGGGGCTGTTCCGTGACCGTCGTCCGGATCTGTACACACGTATCAATTCCCTGACGGGCAAGTAATTCACACGGATTCAATAAAGGAAGTCTGCCATGGAACGACAGGGCACCCCTTCAGAGCACGGCTATTATTTCCCTGCGGAGTTTGCGCCGCAGGAACAGGTTTGGCTGGCATGGCCGGAGCGGTCTGATAACTGGCGTGAGTCTGCGAAGCCAGCGCAGCACGCTTTTACTCAGGTTGCGACGGCCATCAGCCAACATACCAAAGTCTGCGCGGCAGTCAGCCCCAGTCAGTATCTGACGGCAGCACTCATGTTGCCGGAAGACATTGAGATTGTTGAAATGCCGCTCAATGACGCCTGGATGAGAGACATCGGCCCGACCGTTGTGGTGAACCATCACGGTGAGCGCCGTGGGATCAGCTGGCAGTTCAATGCATGGGGCGGAGAAGTCGATGGTCTGTATGCGCCCTGGAATGACGACGATCAGGTGGCGGCGACCATTTGCGACCACCTCGGGCTGGATTACTATCGCGCACCTTTCGTGCTGGAAGGGGGAGCCATTCACACCGATGGCGAAGGCACCCTGTATACGACGGAAGAATGCCTGCTGTCTGCCGGACGGAATCCGCATCTCAGTAAAACAGAGATCGAAGCGTATCTGGCCGATTACCTGTCCATCAGCAAGGTGATCTGGTTGCCGGAGGGCTTGTTTAACGATGAGACCAATGGCCATGTTGATAATCTGCTGCACGTGATTGCGCCGGGTGAAGTGGTCCTGAGCTGGTGTGACGATCCTGAGGATCCGCAATATGCGATCTCCCGCCGGGCGCTTGATGTACTGGAGAGCAGCACCGATGCCAAAGGGCGGCGTATCCGGGTGCACAAGTTGCCGATCCCGGGTCCGCTATATTTAACACAAGAGGAAGCGGCCGGTATTGAGCCTTCAGGCGGAATGAAACGTGAAGCTGGCGAACGTTTGGGTGGCTCTTATGCCAACTTCCTGATGTGCAACAAAAACGTATTTTTGCCCTTGCTGGACTCAGCCAGTGATCAGCAAGCCATGGATATACTGCAAGCGGCACTGCCGGATTACCAGATTATCGGTATACCGACCCGGGAAGTGCTGCTGGGTGGCGGCAATATCCATTGTATTACTCAGCAGATCCCTGACGCACTTGCCTGCAAACAGGGCTGACAGGTCTGGTCAAATGAAAAGGTTTTATTATGCAGCAAATTAAGAACCGCACTTTGCTCGCTTTTGTGTGCGAGCCATCCGACACCTCACTGGCTGTGACCAATCCGGCTGACGGTGAAGTGTTGTGTCATATTCCGACTCAGAATGAAGCGGAAATTGTTTCTGCCATTGAACGCGCCAATACCGCGCAAAAGGCCTGGGCGAAAACCAGCGCTAAAGAGCGTGCGGTGATCCTGCGTCGCTGGTTTGATCTGATTATGCAAAACCAGGACGATCTCGGCCGTCTGATGACCTTAGAGCAAGGCAAACCGCTGGCCGAAGCCAAAGGCGAAGTGGCCTACGGTGCCAGTTTTATTGAGTGGTTCTCGGAAGAAGCGAAACGTACCTATGGCGATTCCATTCCTGGCCCGACGACAGATAAACGCATCGTGACGATCAAGCAGCCCATCGGTGTGGCCTGTGCTATCACTCCCTGGAATTTCCCGATTGCGATGATCACCCGTAAAGCCGCGCCTGCACTGGCGGCGGGTTGTACCTTTATCTGCAAACCTGCCAATCAGACGCCTTTGTCAGCCTATGCAGTGGCGGAATTAGGCTATCAGGCCGGTATTCCGCGCGACGCGCTTCAATTAGTCGTGAATGCCTCGTCCAGCATGGTAGGCAAGGTGTTCACCGGCAGTCCGCTGATCCGTAAGTTGTCCTTTACCGGCTCCACCGGTGTCGGTCGCCTGCTGATGGCGCAATGTGCCGACAGCATCAAGCGCACGTCGATGGAGCTGGGCGGCAACGCGCCATTCATCGTGTTTGACGATGCCGATATCGATCTGGCGGTCAAAGGCGCGCTGGCCTCTAAATTCCGTAATGCCGGCCAAACCTGCGTGTGTGCCAACCGCTTCTACGTGCAGGACGGTATTTACGATGCCTTCGTTGCCAAATTCAAAGCTGAAGTCGAAAAGCTCAAAGTGGGCAACGGGCTGGATGACGGCGTGACTATCGGTCCTGTGATTGATGCGTCGGCCAAAGAAAAGATCATGCACCTGACCGATCACACTGTTGCTCAGGGCGCAACACTGGTGACGGGCGGGCAGCAGCTTGACGGCCTGTTTGTCCAGCCGACGATTCTGGCGGATGTCACGCACGACATGGATATCGTGCAGGAAGAAATCTTTGGCCCGATTGCACCTGTCATCCGGTTCAGCACGGATGACGAGCTGATCGACATGGCCAACGATACCATTTACGGCCTCGCTTCTTACTTCTACAGCCAGAACATCAACCGGATCTGGAAAGTGGCAGAAGCACTGGAATACGGCATGGTGGGCATTAATGAAGGCATGATTTCAACCGAAGTGGCCCCGTTTGGCGGGGTGAAACAATCCGGTATCGGACGTGAAGGTGCCAAGCAAGGCATCGACGAATACATGGACATTAAATACCTCTGTTTTGGCGGCATTCAAGCATAAGGAAGGGAAGTGATGAGCAATCAAGCATGGCAAGCACGTAAGCAACAAGTGATCGCACAGGGAATGGGCAACCTGAATCCGCTGTATGTAGAAACTGCAAAGAATGCCGAAATCTGGGATATCGAAGGTAATCGCTATATTGATTTTGGTTCGGGTATCGCGGTGAACAACACAGGCCATTCACACCCGCGTATTGTCGAAGCGGTCAAAGCGCAGCTGGATAATTTTTCCCATACCTGTGCCATGGTGACGCCGTACACGTCCTTTGTGGAACTGGCGGAACAACTGACAGCACGCGCCCCTGGTAACACAGCGAAAAAAGCCGTCTTTCTGACCACAGGTGCAGAAGCGGTCGAAAACGCCATCAAAGTTGCCCGTGCGCACACCAAACGCAGTGGCGTGATTGCGTTTAAAGGCGGTTTCCACGGCCGGACCAATATGACCATGGGGCTGACCGGTAAAGTGGCACCTTACAAAGCGGGTTTCGGTCCCTTCCCGGGCGAAATCTATCATGCCCCTTATCCGAATGCGTTCCACGGCATCAGTATTGAAGACAGCCTGCAGGCGATTGACGATCTGTTCGCCTGTGATATTGAACCGTCACGTGTTGCCGCCATTATCTTTGAGCCGGTTCAGGGCGAAGGGGGCTTTTACCAGGCGCCGCCTGCGTTTGCCCAGGCGCTGCGTGAACTATGTGACAAACACGGTATTCTGCTGATTGCTGACGAAATTCAAACCGGTTTTGCCCGTACCGGCAAAATGTTCGCTACTGAGTACTTGGGTATTGAGCCGGATATGATGACCATGGCAAAAGGGATTGCAGGTGGTTTCCCAATCTCAGCCCTGGTGGGTAAAGCCGATATCATGGACGCTGCTGGCCCCGGCGGTCTGGGCGGGACTTATGCCGGTTCACCTCTGGGTTGTGTCGCAGGTCTGGAAGTGCTCAAGATCATTGATGAAGAGCAGCTGTGCGAGAAAGCCCTGAAAATTGGCGAAGTGATGACCAGCCATTTCCGTGCGCTTCAGTCTGATTTCCCTGTCATTGGTGAGGTACGTAATCTGGGCGCGATGATTGCTGTTGAGTTTGTCGATCCTCAGTCCGGTGCCCCCATGGCTGATCTGACCAAATCGCTGGTGGCTCAGGCGCGGGAAGAAGGTGTTATTCTGTTGTCTTGTGGCGTGAAAGGAAACGTGATCCGCTTCCTGCCTGCCCTGACGATTGAAGATGAGATCCTTGCCGAAGGCATCGAGAAAGTGAAAAAAGCACTGGCAGCATTGGTGTAAATTTCACAGCCCCGGGTCTTAGGTAGTAAAAGAGTATTAAAAAGGGCATACCTGAGTATGCCCTTTCTGTTTCTGTTTCTGTTTCTGTTTCTGTTTCTGTTTCTGTTTCTGTATAGGACCGATTATTTAAACTCGGCTTTTCGCATCCGGTTCAAGACGGCCATGACATCGACAACGCGGGGTTTGGCTAAATCACCATAGTTTGGCATGGTGCGGAACCATTCATCTTGCAGCATTTTCTGGAAGGCGGTCACGGGTTGCTTTTCCCAGCCTTTGAGCTGCGCCAGCTGACACCATAACCAGCCAATAGTATGGAGCTGGCTGGCATCGGCAACTTGCTCTAAGGCCTGCAGATCCACGAACTCACGACCAAAGCGCAGACTTTGCTTATTTTTGACCTGGATACGGAATTTACCTTCTTCCAGCTGCGCCTGAAGACCGGAGCGGTTCAGCTGGCGAACACGCGGTTGCTCAATGGTATCGCTGCCTTCCGGCTGGCGCTGCGTCGGGTGCGACAGCACGACAATTTTCGCTTTAGCGGTGACATCAACCGCTTCATAGTTGTGCATCTGGATCACTGTATCAGCGACATCCAGGTAGTCCCCTGAGCCGCCCATCACCAGCATGACAGAGACGTTCAGGTGATTGCGCAGCAAAGCAATACGATCAACCAGCGGGGTGATCGGTTCATCTTCTTTCGCAATCAATGCCTGCATGCGCTCGTCACGGATCATAAAGTTTGAAGCGGACGTATCTTCATCGATCAACAGGGTTTGGGCACCAGCTTCCAGCGACTCTTGCAACCAGGCTGCCTGCGAGGTCGAACCGGAGGCATTTTGTGTGCTAAAGCAGGTGGTGTCTTTACCCATAGGCAGATTATTGATGTAGGGCGACAAATCGACGCTGTGAACACAGCGGCCATCTTCTGCACGAATTTTGCTGGCAGTTTCATCGGCAACCACATATTCGCGGCCATCACCCGGGACATGATCATACACAGCATTCTCGACCGCATTCAGCAGGGTCGATTTACCGTGAAAGCCGCCACCGACAATCATGGTAATACCGGTGGGGATGCCCATACCGCGCAGTTTGCCAGCGTGAGGCGCGTTTAATTCAACAGCCAGGCTGTCCGGGCTGATGAAGGGCACAGCGTCAGGCATTGGCTGCTCGCTGTTACCGGCAAGGCGTGGTAACACGCTGTGATCGGCCACGAAGGCAATCAGGTTTTTTTCTTTGAGCTGCGAACGCAGTGCCACCTGATCTTCAACGGTTTCACAATGGCGGCGCAGATCGTCCATCGGCAGTTCACGTGCAATCGTCGCACGACGGATGATTTTCGGCAGCGTGAAGGTCAGCAGGTTGAGCGCTTTCTTGGCAATGATGGTACGGCCGTCAGCAGGGAGATCGACACGAAAACGCAGTTCAATGGCATCGTCGTCGAAAACGACAGCAGTGCGGTCCAAAACGGCCTGACCCGGACGGTCAATCTGAATCTCGTTCACTTCTCTGGCCAGATCGGCAAACTGACGGGCGATAAAATCACGCGCTGCGCGCTGATAGTCTGCCGACTGGTCTTTCAGCCAGGCCAGATCCGTGAGTGACCACTGGCGCCGGGCGCGAACGCGTGTCGCAGGCGCGAAAGGATCCGACTGAGGGATATCGATAAAGAAATCGTAATCAACAAAGTTGTACTGACCCCGCAGGCTGGAATAGCTGCGGTAATTACGACGGTCAATTTTTTTGAGTCTGGCTTCTAGTAAGTCCATGGTCACTCGATATCACTGGCAATAAACATTGGGGGCAGGAGTGTACACCAAAGCACAGTTATGTGCATGTTATTCGGTGATCCAGCTCCCGCTTATCAGGCATTCAAACCTTAGTCTAATTGTTAGCGTACCGGGTTTTCGTCACTGTGATGAGAAAAGACACTTTCCACGCTATTCAAGGAGTCAGTATGTTGGAAATGGCATCAAAATCGGCCGAATGGCTATTGCTGCTGAGCGGCGTGATCCTGATCTTGACCAGTATGGTGCAATACGGACGCCGCACCCGTAATTGGGGCGGGGTAATGACGATGTTCTACAAGCGCGTCAGCATGACAGCCATCGAGTTCAAGTTTTACCGTTCCGGGGTGGCCGCCGTGATATTGGCTATTGTGCTCAGAATGATGAACCTGATCTTCTGGCCATGACAGACGGCGTGCAGAGAGCGTAAATAAAGCGAGAACTTGCCAGTTGATGTGATTTGTCGCACACTTGCCGCCCATCAAGATTCTGACAATAAAGGCGGGTATTATGGCCTCTACCGCAGCGGCACTGCACATTCTGGTGAAGCATAAAGAACAAGCTGATGATATTTTGCAGCAGCTGAAAAAAGGCGCAAAATTTCAGACGCTGGCAAAGAAATATTCAACCTGTCCATCCGGCAAGCGCGGTGGCGATCTCGGTGAATTTCGCAAAGGCATGATGGTGCCGGCTTTCGATAAAGCCGTGTTTACCGGCAAAGTGCTGGAACCGATTGGCCCGGTGAAGACCAAGTTTGGGTATCATGTGATTAAGGTTTTATATCGCACGTAAGTGGTGCATTAACACTTTTGAATTCGTTTGTATGTCGCGCTTGAGTCTGAAGCATCCCTTCGCAGTGTACTCAGCGCGCCAGATACTCTTTTGAGGCAAAAAGAGTACCCAGAAATGCCTTTTTGTTCTTTGGTGTGGTTCGGGTCGGTTGTAGGCGCTCCCGGCGCCGACAACCTAAAAATTCGTCCTGAATTTTTCCCTGGGGGAGAGGCAAGCCTCGATCTTCTCATTTCTGCTTTATAGCACACGCCAAAATCTATTTAAGTTAACTATAATTCAATTGCTTAGCGTCATTTCCGCGCAGGCGGGAATCCATGTGGCGAGTGCGATTCTATGGCTTCTCTGTACAGGGTAAGTGACTGATGTCGCTTTTCTCACAAGACGAAGTGTCGCTGATTTTTGGGGTTAGTCATAAAATACAAAAAAAGTATGAAATATCAGTTGGTTAACAGAAGCAGCTTGAGTAGGATACACGACATAGTGTCGTGTATCCTACTGATAGATCTATTTGGTTAAGCGCATTTAGTTCAATATAATCAATCGCTTAAGTTTTTTATGATTGAAAGAGTTATATGACAGAGTTATGTGAAACCATGTCGTTGAATAAAATGTTATATTTTTTATGAGCCTTGATGCATTATATTTGATGGTCTATCTTAAATTTGCTTATCTCAAGTTGGCTATGAGAACAGATAAGTAGACTTATCATTCATGAAAAGGGTATATAATATGGCTTATGCACAATGGATTAGCATTACAATTGAACCTAAAAATTATGACGTCACTATCAAAAATATTCATAGTGATTGGGGCAAATTTTATCAAGGAAGTAAGGACCACGAAATCTCTCCAGAAGATATTGATGGTCGAGTCGTAAAAGCTGGTGAAAAATTCACGATATCTTCATGTGGTCGTTCGGATGCGTCTTCTGGAACTGAAGGTTCTTTTGATATATATCGAGATGACACGCACGTAGGTAACTACTACTGGGATTGTCCATGGGGAAGTAAGACAAACACATCGACTTGGACTAATGATAACTCTAATTTTATAACTCAAGTTACGGGTGGAAATCTAGACAGTGGTGCGATCGGTAACGTAAGTATAGTTTCCGTATATATAGGCTGATTAGCTGTTCATTTTTAGCATTTGAAGGCTCGATATGTGTCGAGTCTTCTTTATTTCAGGGTATAAATCTAACAAATAAGGATACGTGTCGCGCAGCCGACACTTCTATCCGGGTGTTGGACAAGCCCGGACAACCTTATTAAGCAAATTGGTCGGTTGGGATTCGGTGGGGGTCGCGCCCGCGGTTTTCTTCAGGGCGAGCGCAGCCGGGAAGTGACCACGGTGTGTTTCACTTCAATGGGTTACCGCCTGAATTCGGTCTTGCGTTGGCTTTCTCCTCGTTGATGATGCTACGCCATTCTCCTTATTGTGTTTGCCTTCCGGCTATCCCGGTCGGGTGATGCCGACGCAGTGCATTGCTTGCTGGCAGCTTGGGCAGTCCCGTGTTGCTTTCAGTGGCTCGGTTTTCACAGACAACTGCCATGTCGGCAAGCTGAGCAATATCTGTTGGATGGTGAGCCGCAGTGTTCGTGCGCTGCCATGCAGCAAGCCGTAGTCCCGCACCCGTTGCAACCCTTTTGGCAGCACATGCTGCTAGATCAGCCACAAGAACTGCACGACCGGCAGGGTACGTGTTGCCGGTTGCCGGGTCTGGCTGTCGCTATAACGGAAGGTCACCTGACGGTCATTGAGTCGGATAATATCCTTGTCGGGCAAGACGCCCCGGTAGAGGTAGCGCGACAGGTATTGCAATGCCGGTACCCCCGTCCGACCGCACGGCAGTTGACGATGTTGAGACATGTCCACTGTTTGTTGAGGGTATAGCGGTAGAAGAACTGCAGGCCGTTGCGGTCGAGTTTGACGGTGCTCCATGAGTGAGTGTGGATGAGTTGGCGGAAGTAGGCACGTAACTGCTCGGTTGTCAGCGTGTCAGGCGGGCAGTCGAAAAAGGCGGAAACACGACGTACCGCACGGCTGTAGGCATCAACGGTCGCCGGGTGCTTGCCTTCTAGGATAAGATCATCAAGGTGTTGCTGGTATAGCGCGTCGAAATGGCGCTGCTGTTGGGCGTTCATGATACGGTCTCCAGTCCGCTGCCCGGATGGCAGGGTTCAGAGATCAGTATGTGGGCTGCTGTAGCTCTGCCGCGCAGCGGCTTGGTTCAACAAGTTAAGTCAGCAGGACGCCGCATGCTTAAGGCGTTAACTGCAATCGGACAGGAGTTCGGATGAACTATCAGGCGGTAAATTTCAAAAACAAGTTGGGCCTTTTTAATGAGCAGTGGTCACCTAAGGTGATTGCTGAGATGAATGACTATCAGTTCAAGGTCGTTAAAATTCAAGGCGAGTTCGTGTGGCATGACCACAAAGATACAGATGAAACGTTCATCGTGCTTGAGGGTAGTCTCAGAATAGATTTCAGAGATGGGTATGTGAATCTCTCTGAGGGCGAAATGTACGTTGTTCCTAAGGGAATTGAACACAAGCCTTTTGCGGAAAATGAGGCGAAAGTTTTGCTTATTGAGGCGCGGGGAGCTGTGAATACAGGTGAGAATACTGGGAGTCAAACAGCTGAAAATGATGTTTGGATCTAAAGCAGTTAACAATCGCAGGCACGGCGACGTCTTTTCCATTAAGGTTTCGCCCCACTTCAAAGCCGCGCATGCTGCGGGCGTTAGTTTACAATCTGTTTCAGAGGAATAATATGGAAATTAGGCGAGCTCTTAAATCTGATATAGATTCGCTGTTACTTTTAAATCAACAAATTGGTGTTCTGCATTTCGAAAATGCCCCAGAAGCGTTTGTTAAACCTTCATCTGAAGAAAGACAGTTCCTTCTAAATGCACTGAACGATTTATCTAGGCTCTTTTTGGTTGCTGACGTTTTGGGCGAAGTGGTTGGGTTTGTTACTGCGACGGTAACTCAAAATGAAGCCGTTCCTTTCTTGGTAAAAACTCCCATTTGTAGAGTTGGCACTATCGTTGTCGATGAAAATGCCAGAGTGTCAGGCGTTGGAAGACAGTTAATGGTTCAATGTACGGAATGGGCAAAGTCTCAAGGGGCAGAACAGATGAGGCTTGAAGTTATGTCATTCAATAGCAATGCTCAAAAGTTTTATGCCAAGTTAGGCTTTGAAGAGCAATCAAAAACGATGTGGAAACCTGTAAGCTAATAAATCAGGAAAAATGTCGCGTAGCCGACACTTTATCCGGGTGTTGGACAAGCCCGAAGCGGCATTATAATGGAAACAGTTTGGTTGAACGCCAAAAGGCGGCGATGCGGACTGTTTTTATCAGGCGCAGTAAGCCCATAAGCTATCGTATGGCTAATAAATTCAATTGGTTACATGATTTCCTGTCGGCTGTAGTGTGTTCCTTCGCTTGCTGTGTGGCGGCCATTTTTCTTGTTCTGTTCGTTGTGCTGAAAGCGCCATGTATTTTGATGCCATGATCTTTGGCGTATAGCTGAGCTTAATTAGTTCTCAGGCCCAGTAATGAGAGATTCCAGTGGCTTCCATCCCGATAATGATTAGCGAGATATTGGCAAATGTCGAGAGGATTTTTGACCGTGTTATTGTTTGTGAATCAACACCTTGCCTCGATGATCTTCACCGTGGATACTAAAGCTATGTTTTGCTAAATCAATGCCATAGACAAATTGAGACATGGTGGCCTCCGGTAGACAGGATAAGACTTACCAAGTGTGGCAAAACCTGATGAGGGGGAGTCCATGTCATTCGTTAGCTGTACATCGAAGTCAAATAGTAATTTTACGATTAGTTGGTAATAATGAATAAAAATATATTTTTATCGTACTCATGGTCAGACATGAAGATTGCTGATCAAATAGAAGAGGACTTAAGCCGTTTACAACTTAACTTACGAAGAGATGTAAGGGATTTAGCTTATAAAAACAGCATATCAGACTTCATGGAATCAATACGTGATTCTGACTTTGCAATCTTGTTAATTAGTGATAGTTACTTGCGTTCAAAAAATTGCATGAAAGAAGTTTTGCACTTGCTAAAAGACAGAGACTACGAAGATAAGATCTTACCCGTTATTGTGAAAGGAACTGAGATTTACTCGACTGCAGGTAGACTATCGTACACTAGGCATTGGTTAGAAGAGCAAGAAAACCTCAAGGAGGTTATCAACACTTTACCGGCCACATCTGTCGTTAGCGAAATCTCTGAGCTAAAGACGGTCGAAACTATTACATCTCAAATTAATGATTTCCTTACATACATTAGCGATAATAAAAACTTAACTTTTGAAGAACTTAAATCAGAAAGCTATTCTTCAATCTTGGATTGCTTAGGTGGCGTAAATATTACTCATTTAGTAAAGCTTTTGAATATTTCTTTCATCGACGATGTCGATGAAAAAGAGATTGAACTTGATCAATGGTTTGAAGACTATGAACCTACATCTGATGCATACTCAATCAGAGCTAGTATTGCATCAGAGCGAGGAAACATAAAAAAAGCTGAGATTAATTTTAATAAAGCTTTAGAAGTAAATGAAAATAATGCTTACGCTTTGAATAATTATGGATTTCTATTGTACAGGCTTGATATTGAGCATGAAAAATCTAAAGAGTTATTTGAAAAAGCAATAGCAGTCATGCCTAACCTAACTGAAGCAAGGCTAAATTTAGGGGTTTTATTGACTAGACGTTTTGATGCTTATGAACAAGCAAAAGAGCAATATGAAGCCATAATATCTTACAATCCAGCAGAATCTAGAGCCTATGCTAATTTGGTTAATTATTATAAAGATCGCGGTAAAAATAATAAGCAAAATAAACTAAAAATTGTAGAGCTCTACGAGAAAGCAATAGAATTAAACCCCGATTACCTTGAGGCTCATATGGCTCTGGGAAGTCATTTATCAGAGTTTTTAGGTGAGCATGATAAGGCAATCACGCATTACGATGAGATGCTACGTATTGACCCTAAATCTAGTGAGTTAGTAACAACGTTAAAGCAGAGAGTTGACTCTCTCCGTAATCCAAAATTAAGTCTAAAACAGTCTAGAAATGAGCTTTGTAACTGCGGTAGTGGTCAAAAATATAAAAAGTGTCATGGTGCATAAGTACAGTTAACAAACGACTATGGCGTCAATCGTTAAAATCATGCTGATTTTTCATTCCATAAGACGCCATCGCGTAACATAGAATTGAGGATAGGGCGCGAGCATACTTCGTTCACTTCTTGTTCAAGTGGTGAACGAGCTTAAAATCTAGGCCAGTTTTTACGAAAATTGCCGAGAAGATGAAAAATTTTGAGTTCAACAAATATACTAAGTGTTTATTATCTGAATGAATAAGTTAGTATGCTCTCACCCTGGAATTGAGGATGATAACCATCTTCCTGACACAGGCGATAATCGCCATTTTTTTGGTTTTTCCTTCAGCCAGAAGTCGTTGATAGGTTCGTTTAAAAACAGGGTTACACTGCATTAGGCATAATAGAATCATAAAAGGAAAGATTAATGGGCTTTTTCTCAAAATCAGAAATAGTAGGGACATTAAAGTGGGAACGTATTGAGAATGAAGGCGGACCGCGGGATGCTTGGAGAGCGAAAGTACATGGAGGCTGGCTATTCATAACGTGGTGGGGTGCTACCTATCAAGGCAGTGGCACAACATTTATACCTGATCCTCAGCATGAGTGGCAGCTAGAGTCGAAAGTTTAGTATCAAGCTAAATGCCTAAACAAATAAGGATAAGTGCGCATAGCCGACAATTGCGTATTCCGACGAAGTTGAACACTTATTCCGGCTGAACATGAACACTTAACTTTTTCAACGTATCACGACAGTTGT